>DATEPR010000420.1:0-2294 GCA_035273045.1 Pseudonocardiaceae bacterium
GCATGTGGTCGAAGAACGGCACGCCGGTGGCGACGTCCACCGTGCCGGAGCCGTCCAGGTCGATGTCCACCGTGACGGTGGACTCCTTGGTGGCGCGCTCGGCGCGACCGATCCGGCTCACCTGGTGATCTCCTTGCTGGCCAACAGGAATGCGTCGTTCTCGGCGGGCAGGCCGATGCTCACCCGCAGGTGGCGCGGAATGCCGACGTCCCGGACCAGCACTCCTCTGTCCAGATAGGACTGCCAGGATGCCTTGGCGTCGGCGAAATCGCCGTACAGGATGAAGTTGGCGTCGCTGGGCACCACCTGGTAGCCCATGCCGGACAGTTCGGCGGCGACCCGTTCGCGCTCGTCGATCAGCCTGGCCACCGAGGCCAGGGTCTCGTCCGCGTGCGCCAGCGCGGCCAGCGCCGCGCCCTGGGTGAGCGCCGACAGGTGGTAGGGCAGCCGGACCAGTTGCAGCGCGTCCACAACGGCCGGCGCCGCGGCCAGGTAGCCCAGCCGGCCACCGGCGAACGCGAACGCCTTGCTCATGGTGCGGCTGACGATCAGCTTCGCCGGGAACTCGGCCAGCAGCACCGCGGCGCTGGGCTGGGCGGAGAACTCGGCGTACGCCTCGTCGACCACAACCAGGCCGGGCGCGGCGGCCACCAGTTCACGCAGTTCGGCCGCGGGCACCGACTGGCCGGTCGGGTTGTTGGGGCTGGTGATGAACGTGACGTCCGGCCCGCGCCCGGTGACGATCCGGACGGCTTCGGCTACGTCCAGCGAGAAGTCGGCCCGCCGGGGCGCCGGCAGCCACTCGGTCCGGGTGCCCGCGGCGATGATCGGGTGCATCGAGTACGACGGTTCGAAGCCCAGCGCCGAGCGCCCCACACCGCCGAACGCCTGCAACACCTGCTGGATGATCTCGTTGGAACCGTTGGCCGCCCACAGGTTCCGCTCGGTGAGCGGCACGCCGGTGCTGCCGGCCAGGTAGCGGGCCAGCGCCGCGCGCAGTTCGACGGCGTCGCGGTCCGGGTAGCGGTGCAGGGTGGCGGCGATCCGGCGGGCCGCGGCGGCGATGTCGTCGACCAGGCCGGGCGGCGGCGGGAACGGGTTCTCGTTGGTGTTCAGCCGGATCGGCACCGGGATCTGCGGCGCGCCGTACGGGCTGCGCCCGACCAGGTCGGCCCGCAGCGGCAGGTCCGCCAGGCCGACGTCATCGCCCACGGTCATCAGCGACCACCGAACCGGGCCGTGACCGCCTGCCCGTGCGCCGGCAGGTCCTCGGCGTTGGCCAGGGTGACCACCTGGTCGGCGACGTCCCGCAGCGCGGCCTCGCTGTAGTCCACGACGTGGATGCCGCGCAGGAAGGTCTGCACCGACAGGCCGGCCGAGTGGCGGGCGCAGCCGCCGGTGGGCAGCACGTGGTTGGAGCCGGCGCAGTAGTCGCCCAGCGACACCGGGGAGTACGCGCCGACGAACACCGCGCCCGCGTTGCGCACCCGCGCGGCGACCTGCACCGCCCGTTCGGTCTGGATCTCCAGGTGCTCCGCGGCGTAGGCGTCCACCACGCGCACACCATCATGCACAGTGGACACCAGAACACAGCCGGACTGGTTGCCCTGCAACGCCTCAGTGATCCGCTCGATGTGCTTCGTGGTGGCGACCTGGCGCTTCAGCTCGGTGTCCACGGCGTCGGCCAGTTCCGGCGATGTGGTCACCAGGACGCTCGCCGCGAGGGTGTCGTGCTCGGCCTGGCTGATCAGGTCGGCGGCGACGTGCACCGGGTCGGCCGTGTGGTCGGCCAGCACGGCGATCTCCGTGGGGCCGGCCTCGGAGTCGATGCCGACCAGGCCGCGCAGCAGCCGCTTCGCCGCCGTGACGTAGACGTTGCCCGGTCCGGTGACCAGGTCCACCGGGTCCAGGTCGGCGCCGTCGGTGTCGGTGCCGCCGTGTGCCAGCAGCGCCACCGCCTGCGCGCCACCCGCCGACCACACCTCGGTCACGCCGAGCAACCCGGCCGCCGCCAGCGTCGTGGGATGCGGCCGGCCGCCGAACTCGGCCTGCGGCGGCGAGCACAGCACCAGCGACTCGACACCGGCCAACTGCGCCGGCACCACGTTCATCACCACGCTGGACGGGTACACGGCGAGCCCACCCGGCACGTACAGGCCGACCCGGCGCACCGGCACCCAGCGCTCGGTCACCGTGCCACCAGGCACCACCTGGGTGGTCACGTCCACCCGGCGCTGGTCGGCGTGCACCCTGCGGACCCGGTCGATCGCCTCGGCCAGCGCGGCACGGACACC
>DATEPR010000421.1:0-4580 GCA_035273045.1 Pseudonocardiaceae bacterium
TCGGCCGGCGCCGGCCCGGCCGCACCGGCCAGGGACAGCAACAGCCGGCGCAGCGAGTCGCGGCCGACGGTCGGCACCACGACGGTGTAGGCGAACGGCGCCGTCACAGCCGGTCCTCCGCGCGGAAGTCCGCACGCCGCACCGTGAACGGTCCGATCGCGAGCAGGTCCACCGGGTAGGCGCCGAACAGTTCCAGGGCTTCGACGGGGTCGTCGACCATCGGCCGGCCGGCCGTGTTGAGGCTCGTGTTCACGATCACCGGCAGGCCGGTGCGGTACTCGAACTCGGTGAGCACGGCGGCCAGCAGCGGTTCGTCCGCCGGGTCGACGGTCTGGATGCGCGCGGTGCCGTCCACATGCGTCACGGCCGGGATGCGGTCCTGCCATTCCGGTGCGACGTCGTGCACGAACAGCATGTACGGGCTGGGCAGCGGGCCACGGCGGAACAGTTCGGCCGCCCGGTCGGCCAGCACCATCGGCGCCACCGGCCGGAACCGTTCGCGGCCCTTGATGTCGTTGAGCCGGTCAAGGTTCTCCCGGCGACCGGGATGGGCCAGCAGTGAACGGTGGCCGAGCGCCCTCGGGCCGAACTCGCCACGACCGGCGAACCACGCGACCACGTGGTCGTCGGCGAGTGCTCGGGCGACGTCGGCGGCGACGTCGGCAGATCGCTGGTACGGCAGGTTCGCCCGTGCCAACCGGTCCTGGATCTGTTCCTCGGTCCATTCCCGACCCAGGTCGGCGCGCCGCATGGGTTCCGGCACACAGTCCACTTCGGAACACAGGTGCAGTGCCGCGCCCAGGGCCGTGCCGGCGTCCCCGGCGGCCGGCTGTACCCAGAGCTCGTCGAACGGTCCCTCCGCGTGGAGCCTGGTGTTGGCCACGCAGTTCAGCGCCGTCCCACCGGCCAGCGCCAGCCGTCGTTGGCCGGTCTGCCCGTGCAGCCAGTGCGCCAGCTCCAGCAGGACCTCCTCCAGGCGCCGCTGCACGCTGGCCGCCAGATCGGCGTGCTCGGGCAGCATCGGGTCACCGGCCAGCCGAACCGGCGCGAAGGTGGACCACGCTGGCGGTTCGGTGCGGACACCGCCGTCGCCAGTGGACCGGACGTGCTCGCGCAACTGGGTCAGAAACCGGGGCTGACCGTAGGAGGCCAGCGCCATCACCTTGTACTCGTCACTGGACCGCTGGAACCCCAGGTGCTCGGTGACGTCCTCGTACAGCAGGCCCAACGAGTGCGGAAGGCGTTGCGCGCCATGCTCGATCAGCTTGCCGCCCCGGTACTCGCCGGCCAGCAGCGAGGTGGACTCGCCACGGCCGTCGGAGACCAGCACGGCACAGTCGCCGAACGGCGCGGCCAGCCCCGCGGACGCGGCGTGCGCCACATGGTGGCGGACGAACCGCACGATGGCCGGGTCCAGTCCGGGCAGGGCGGTGGCCAGGAAGTACGGTGCGCGGCGGGCGTACAGCGTGCGCAGTTCCTCCCACGCCGGATCGAGTCCGTCGACGCCGTGGTCGACGATGGCCGGGTCGTACGAGTAGCCGACCGCGTCCAGTTGGTCCGCCGTGATCCCGCCGGCCGCCAGGCACCACCTGGCCGCCTGTTCCGGCAGTTCCCACGCGGCGAACGGCACCGGCCGCTTGCCGTGCTTGCGCCTGCTGAACCGCTCCTCCTCGGCCGCCGCGACCACCCGGCCGTCCACGACAAGTGCCGCGGCGGGATCATGGAAGACCGCGTTGATTCCGAGCACGCGCACCTCTGGTCCCTCCTCGCATCATGTGGTCGCCGGTCGTCAGGCGCTGTGGCAGTCGACTACCCACAGCATCAGCGGCCAAACGCCACCTGCGAGTTCACGCCGGGGTGGCCGGCCAGTCGACCACCCTCCGCAGCGACTCTCCGCGACCGCGCCGCGAACCAGGCCACCGTGTCGGCGAGGCCCTGGGCCAGCGGCACGATCGGCCGCCAGCCCAATTCGGAGCGCGCCCGGCTGATGTCCGCGCGGCGCCGCCGAGGGTCGTCCTGCGCTGCCGGTAGGTAGTGGATCGGGACGTGTGTGCCGACCAGCTCCTGGATGTGCTCGGCCAGCGCGCGCACCGGCAACTCGTGTGGACTGCCGATGTTCACCGGCTCGTGCACGGTGCTCTCCGCCAGCGCCCGCAGACCACGCACCGTGTCCGTGACATAGGACACCGAACGGGTCTGCTTGCCGTCCCCGGTCACGGTGATCGGCTTGCCCGCCAAAGCCTGCCGGACGAACGTGGGCACCATCCGGCCGTCGTCGGCGCGCATCCGCGGGCCGTAGGTGTTGAAGATCCGGGCGATGCACGTGTTCGTGCCGTTCGCCCGGTGGTAAGCCATGGTGAGCGCCTCGGCGTACCGCTTCGCCTCGTCGTACACGCTGCGCGGACCGATCGGATTCACGTTGCCCCAGTACGTTTCCGGCTGGGGGTGGCAGGTCGGGTCGCCGTAGACCTCACTGGTGGAGGCGAGCAGGAACCGCGCGCCGGTCCGGTCGGCGAGCGCGAGCGCGTGTTCGGTGCCCTGCGAACCGGTGCGCAGGGTCTCCAGCGGCAGCCGCTGGTAGTCCCGCGGCGACGCCGGGCAGGCCAGGTGGAACACCACGTCGACCGGTCCCGGCACGTCCAGTCCCGCGGAGACGTCGGCGCGGTGGAACTGGAAGTCGGGACAGTCGAGCAGATGCTCGATATTGGCCACATTCCCGGTGATCAGACTATCCACACAGGACACGCTGACACCGGCGCGGACGAGATCGTCGCACAGGTGTGAGCCGAGAAACCCGGCCCCGCCGGTGACGACAGCATGTTCGAACCGAGTTCCCATGGCAGCCGAATACCCGGACTCTTGGTGGACAAACCGATTGGTGGGTCCCGCGTTGGGTAGTCGACAAGCGATGCGAGTGTTGGTGACCGGGTGGCCGAGCTTCCGGCACGGTGAGGCGACCGCGGGCGACGTGCAGAGCATGTACGCCGTCCACCGTGCCCTGGCCGACGCCGGAATAGACGGTGAACTGGCGTGGAGCCCCGGCTTCCGGCGCGGCGCGCTGTCACTGGCCGACGTGGACCCGAGCCGCTACACCGACGTGGTGTTCGCCTGCGGCCCGCTGCGCGGCGAACAGGTCCGGTGGCTGCACCGCCGGTTCGCCGGCTGCCGGCGGATCGCGGTCGGGGTCTCCGTGCTCGACCGTGCCGATCCGGCGGTCACCGGGTTTCACCATGTGTTCCCCCGGGACGGTGGCGAGTCGGCCACGGTCGACCTCTCGGCCACCGCACCGACCGAAGCCCGGCCGGTGGTCGGCGTGGTGTTCGCGCCCGGCCAGCCGGAGTACGGCGGCAACGGCCGGCACCGGAGGGTGCACGACCGGCTGACGAGCTGGCTGGGCCGGCGCGACTGCGCGAGCGTCACCGTGGACACCCGGCTCGACACGGCGGACTGGCGCCACTGCGGCACGCCCGACCAACTGGTCTCCCTGCTCGGCCGGTTCGACCTGGTGGTCAGCACCAGGCTGCACGGGCTGGTGCTCGGGTTGCGCGCCGGCACGCCCGTGCTGGCCGTCGACCCGGTGGCGGGTGGCGGCAAGGTGTCCGCCCAGTCGGCGGCGCTGCGCTGGCCGGCGATCGTCGGTGCGGACGCCGTGCTGGCCGGCGACGATGCGCTGGCCCAGTGGTGGGACTGGTGCCGGTCGGCGGAAGGGCGGGCCGCCGCCGGCCGGTGCGCCACGGCGGCCCGATCGGCGGCGGACGCCGAAGTGGGCCGGGTCGTGCGACTCCTCCAGGACCCACCATGACCGCCACCCGCACCACCGTCGTCATCGCCACCCGCGACCGCGCCCACCGACTCCGGCACACCCTGCACCGACTCACCGAACTGCACCCACCACCACCGGTCGTCGTGGTGGACAACGCGTCGGCCGACCGGACGGCCGAGGTCGTGCGGGCCGAGTTTCCGGCCGTGCGGTTGATCCGTACGCCGCGCAACCTGGGCGCCAGCGCGCGCACGCTGGGCGTCGCCGCGGCGGGCACGCCGTTCGTGGCGTTCAGTGACGACGACTCGTGGTGGGCGCCGGACGCGCTGGGCGTCGCCGAACGCGCCCTGACCGACCATCCCCGGCTCGGGCTCGTCGCCGGTCAGACCCTGGTCGGCCCGGACGACCGCCCCGACCCGGTCACCGCCCTCCTGGCCGGCAGCCCACTCGACCGCACCGCCGATCCACAGTGGCCTGACGTGCTGGGCTTCCTGGCCTGCTCGTGCGTGGTCCGCAAGGACGCCTACCTCCAGGTCGGCGGCTTCAGCCCGCTGCTGCACTTCGTGGCGGAGGAGAAACTGCTCGCCTACGACCTCGCCGCCGCCGGCTGGAGCCTCTGCTACGTCGACCAGGTCCGCGCCCACCACCATCCGGCCACCGAACGGCCACCCGGCGAGCACCGGCGGGTCCTGGAGATGCGCAACAACCTGCTCATCGCGTGGTTGCGCCGGCCGGTGCCGACGGCCGTGCGGGAGACCGGTCGACTCGCCCGGCGGTCCGCGCTCGACCGGACCGCGCGGCGCGCACTGGCCGGGGCGCT
>DATEPR010000422.1:0-15388 GCA_035273045.1 Pseudonocardiaceae bacterium
TCCGGCCTGGCCGTGCTCGCCGAGCCGGGCTGGCAACGGTCGTCGTCATCCGCCGAACTGGCCGCGTGGCTGGGCCTGCTGGAGTCGGAGCTGGCCGACGGCGCGCTCGGCATCGGCATCCTGATGGGTTACGCGCCCCGCACCGACCCGAAGGAGTTCCTCGCCGTGGCCCGGCTGGCCGCCTCGGCGAACGCCCCCACGTACACGCACGTGCGGGAACTGGTCGAGGCCGATCCCAGCACGCCGATCGACGGGTCGGAGGAGATCGTCGCCGCCGCCGCGGAGACCGGCGCCGCCATGCACCACTGCCACGTCAACAGCACGTCGCGCCGGCACGTGGACCGGGTGCTGGCCCTGCTCGACCGGTCCCGCGCGGCCGGCTCGCGGGTCACCGTCGAGGCGTATCCCTACGGCGCGGGCAGCACCGGCGTCGGCGCGTTCTTCCTTGCCCCGGAACGGCTGCCCGCGTGGGGCCTGACGCCGTCGAACATCGTCATGATCGCCACCGGTGAGCGCGTGGCATCGGCTGACCGGCTGGCCGAACTGCGCGCGACCAGTCCGGAGGCGGAATGCCTCGTCGAGTTCCTGGACGAGCGGGACCCCGCCGACCGCGCGCTGCTGCACCGTCCGCTGGCGTTCCCGGACGCCGTGGTCGCCAGTGACGCGATGCCGGTGATCTGGCCGGACGGCCGGCGCGACACCCGCGAGTGGCCGCTGCCGCCGGGTGCGGCCACTCATCCGCGCACGTCCGGCACGTTCGCGAAGTCGCTGCGGCTCATGGTGCGCGAGTCCGGGACGTGGTCGTGGCCGGAGGCGTTCCGCCGCTGCGCCTACCTGCCGGCACGGATACTCGACCAGATCGCCCCCGCCGCACGCGGCAAGGGCTGGCTCGGCGCCGGCAGCGACGCCGACATCGTCGTGCTGGATCCCGAGACCATCGGCGACACGGCCACCTACGCCGACCCGGCCCGCCCTTCGGTGGGCGTGCGCCACCTGGTGGTCAACGGTGAATTCGTGGTGCACGACGGCGCGCTGCTGGCCGACGCCTACCCCGGCCGGCCACTGCGTGGCCGGCCGGCCTGACCTGAACTGTCCACATTGGCCACCCGTCCGTCCGGGTGCCGTTGGTGGACTCGGCCGGCGCGGACGCGAAAGATGGTCACGGCGTCACAGGCGCCGTCTTTCGATGTGTCCGAAGGAGGATGCGGTGTTATCGGCACGAATCGGCGGACTCTTATCGGCCTGCACGGCCGTCTTCCTGATCACCTTCGCACTACCGGCCGGAGCGGCGCCGTCCGGCGTCGACCGGATCAGCAACGACCCGTTCACCGCCACCACGGCACCCACCGGCCAGCATCGGACCGAGGTCGAACCGGACACGTTCGCGTTCGGCTCGACGGTCGTCTCGGCGTTCCAGGTCGGCCGGATCAACAACGGCGGCGCCAGTGACATCGGCTTCGCGGTGTCCCACGACGGCGGACACTCCTGGTCACACGGGTTCCTGCCCGCGGCGACCACCGCCTCGACCCCACCTGGCCCGTTCGTGGGTGGCAGCGACGCGTCCGTCGCGTTCGACCTGCGCCACCACACCTGGCTGATCTCCTGGCTGGGCCTGCACGAGTTGGGCGGCGGCATTGTGGATGTCGTGGTCAGCAGGTCCACCGACAATGGACGGACCTGGAGCGCTCCAGTAACCGTCGCCGCGACCGGCGTGTTCTTCGACAAGAACTGGACCGCCTGCGACGACACCCCGACCAGCCCGTTCTTCGGCCACTGCTACACCGAGTTCGACAACGCCTCCCAGCGTGACCTGGAGCAGATGTCCACCTCCACCGACGGTGGCCTGACCTGGAGCGCTCCAGCGACAACGGCCGACAACGTGCGTGGCCTGGGCGGTCAGCCCGTGGTCCAGCCCAACGGGCGGGTCGTCGTGCCGTTCGAGGGTGTGGCCCGGCCCGGCGGCATCCGATCGTTCACCTCCGACGACGGCGGCCTGACCTGGAACGCCTCGGTGCTCGTCGCCACCGTCAGCAGCCACGAGGTCGCCGGCGACATCCGCACGTCGCCGCTGCCCTCGGCGGAGATCAGCCGGGACGGCACGGTCTACGTCGTGTGGCAGGACAACCGGTTCGAACCCGACGGCGCGGCCAACGACATCGTGCTCAGCACGTCCAGCGACGGCACCACCTGGTCCGATGTCCGCCGGATACCGATCGACCCGGTCGGCAGCGGCGTCGACCACTTCATCCCCGGACTGGCCGTCGACCGCACCACGGCAGGACCACGCACGCAGTTGGCACTGGCCTACTACTTCTACCCGTCCGCCGACTGCACCGCCGCGACCTGCCAACTTGAGGTTGGCTTCACGTCGTCCCGCGACGCCGGCCGCCACTGGTCCAACCCGCACACGCTGGCCGGACCGATGCGGCTGGACTGGCTGGCCAACACCACCCAGGGCGTCATGGTCGGCGACTACATCTCGACATCGATGCTGGCCGGACAGCACCGGGCGGTGCCGGTGTTCGCCGAGGCCACCCCACCCACCGGCACGGTGTTCGACGAGCCGATGGCCGCCGCCCGGCAGACGGTCCGGGGCGGCAGCATCCCCATGGTCGACGATCCGGTGCTGTTCACCGGCGGCTCACCACCCGTCGACCCCGACGCCACACCAGCCACCAGCCCAACCGCATTCTGACCCGCCGCGACGTGGTCCAGCACGGCCTGCCCGCGCTGGACCACGCCCGAGGGTCAGGACGTTCGGCGTTGGGCGTAGCGGACGAGCCGCTGCTGGACCTGCGGATACGGCGTGGCGGCGACCGGCTTGTCGCCGTCCCGGACCGCGGTGGCGATGCCCAGTGCGGCGTCCAGTGCCGCCCGGTAGGGCAGTGATCCGGTGCTGACCCGGCGGATGCCGAGGTCGGCGAGTTCGTCGAGGGTGAGGTCCGGGACGACGAGCACGTTGACCGGGACCGGGATGGCGGCGGCGAGTGCGCGCAGGTCGGCCGGGTCGGTGGCGCCGGGCACGAAGATGCCGTCCGCGCCCGCCGCCGTGTAGATCTCGGCGCGGCGCAGCACGGCGTCGACGGTGGCGTCCTGGCCCAGCCAGTAGTTGTCCACCCGGGCGTTGACGAACACGTCCGGTGTGCGCTGCTTGATCGCGGTGATCTTGGCCGCGTGCGCGGCCGGGTCGATCAGGGCTTCGCCGGTGCTGTCCTCGATGTTGATGCCGGCGGCGCCCAGGCCGGCGACGTAGGCGGCGACCTGGTCCGGGTCGTCGGCGTAGCCGTCCTCGATGTCGGCGGACACGTGCGCGGGCAGCGCGGCGAGCGCGTGCACCAGTGCCGCCGTGGCGTCCCGGCTGGCGCGGGCGCCGTCCGGGTGTCCGCCGGTGGCGCCGACGCCGAAGCTGGTGGTGCCGACGGCGGGAAAGCCGGCGTCGGCGAACGTGACCGCGGAGGCCACGTCCCAGGCGTTGGGCAGCAGCAGCGGGGTGCCGGCGCGGTGCAGGTCGTGGAAGTTCATCGGCCAACCCAATCACGGCTGGGCGGACGGCGCCGCCTCGGCGTCGTAACCGTAGATCCAACCGTTGCGTGCCAACGGATCGGACCCGGCCAGTGCCGCGTCGCGGGCCTGCTGTTCCGGCCCGTCCGGCAGGTGGTTGACGTCCCGGCGGGCATGGCTGATCTCCTGGAGTCGCGTGGTGCGTTCGACCCGCGGCGTCCTCAATGGACTGTGCGGCACCCTGGGCGAAGAAGGGAAACATGGGCCAGGCACCTGACCGGCGGCGATCAGGTCCGTCACCCGCCGGTCCCAGCCGGCGAACTCGGCGTGGAACTCCTCGATCGTGGCGGTCGCGCTCCAGGACTCGTCCCGGTACCCGACGATGGCGATCCGCGACGTCAGGACCGCTCCGCGCAGGGCCGGTTCGGTGTCGACATCGCACTACTTGGCGACGGTGAGCAGGATCACGCTGTCCTCCACCGCGTCCAGGCTGTGCCGCGCCGGCGGGACGGTCAGTAGGTCACCGGTGCGGCCCTCCCAGTCGTCGTCGCCGGAGCGCAGGTGCACCCGGCCGCGCAGCACGATGACGGTGGCCTCCCCCGGACTGTCGTGCTCGGTCAGGGACGTGCTGGCGCGCAGGGCGATCAGCGTCTGACGCAGTACCTGCTCGTGCCCGCCGAACACGGTGGTGGCGCTGCGGCCGGTCGAGCCGTTCGCGGCCCGGTCGAGGTGTTCCCGGCCGAGTGCGTCCAGGGAGAACTTCCGCATGGTGTGTCCTCTCGTGTCAGTAGGGGACGCCGATGCGGCGCCAGCGTCGGCCGCTGGTACCCGGCTCCGTCGGGTGAGCGGGTACCCGGCTGCGGTAGACGATGAACGGCCGCCACAGGTACCACAGCGGATAGCTCCAGGCGTGCACGAGCCGGGTGAACGGCCAGATGGCCAGGATGGCCCAGGCGGCGGTGGCGTGGACCTGGTAGATCAGCGGCGCGTGGGCGATGACGGCCACGTCCGGGTTGCCGGCGAACAGGCCACGGAACCACAGCGCGACGCTTTCCCGGTAGTCGTAGCCGCCGCCGAACAGGTTCACGCCGATGGTCGGGATGGCGCCCAGCACGATCACGATGCCCAGCACGACCAGCGCCACCCAGTCCACCGGGCTGGTCGTGGCCCGCACCCGGGGAATCAACGTGCGCCGGTAGGCGAGCATGGCGACCCCGATGACCACGCCGACCGCCGCGAGCGCGCCGGGGATCGCGGAGAACCACCGGTACACGGAATCCGGGATGCCGATCGCGTTGGTGAACGACTCCGGGATCAGGATTCCGATGACGTGACCGGCGATGGCGGCGAACGTGGCGTAGTGGAACAGCGGGCTGCCCCATTTCAGCAGCACGCGCTCCTGGAGCTGGGTGGAGCGGCTGGTCCAGCCGAACTGGTCGTAGCGCCACCGCCAGACATGCCCGACGACGAACGTGACGAGCGCCAGGTAGGGCAGGATCACCCACCACCACAGGTCCCACGCGGTCATCGATGTTCCCCCGTCACGTAGTCCGGCGGCGCGAACGGTTCGATGCCCACCTGCTCCACCGGCGGACCCGCCGCGGCGAGGGCGCGCAACTCGGCCCGGTGTCGCGTGCCGAGCCGGGGCAACTGGGCGCGGACCACGTCCAGCAGCGCGCTGTAAGGGCTGCCCGCCTCGCGCACGGCGTCGGCGAGCAGTTCCAGGCCGGCCTGGCACTGCGTCAGCACGCGCAGCCCGGGTTCCGGCGCGACCGCCGCGAACTCCAGCATCAGCGGCAGGAAGTCGGGCAGTTCGTCGTCCGGTGCGGGGAATCCGGCCTGGCGGTAGGTGTGTTTGAGAGCCAGCAGGGCCATGCCGCGGGCGCGGGTGTCGCCGTGCCGGTAGTACGTCAGGTACAGGCCGCGGCGCCGGGTGTGGTCGAAGGTCGTCACGTAGTGCTGGGCGGCCTCGGTGGGCGTGCGGCCGGCCAGCCAGCCGGTGAATCCGGCGATCGACTCGCGCGTCCCGGTGTCCTGGAGCGCCGGCAGCGCGGCGGTCACGGTGGGCAGGTGCGCCAGGACGCGATCGCCCGGATACTGCAACAGGATCGACGTGATCTTGTACAGCAGCGCGGTCATCGGCCGCGTCCTTCGCCGAACAGGTGGGCCGGTCGCCCGGTGCCGTTCCAGCCCAGCAGGTTGAACCGGACGTGCCCGTCGCCGTCGCGGAACTGGCTGCCGGTTCCGGCGGCGATGGTGTCCTCGGTGTGGGCGCCCAGGTCCGCCACGCCACCGGGATAGCCGACCGAGCAGTGCTGGGCCTGTAGCCGGCCGCTGCCCTCCGCGTGCACCTTCGGGATGACGTAGCGTTCGTCGTACTTGGCGATGGCCAGGATGCGGTACAGGTCCTCCACGTCGTCGGCCGTCATGCCGACCGACGCCAGCAGCTCCTCGTCCACCGGGTCGCCGAGTTGCCTGGCGCGCATGTGGGTGCGCAGCACGGTCAGCCGCCGCAGCGACCGCTCGACCGGCACGACGTCCCCTGCGGTGAACAGGTTCGCCAGGTAGCCCAGCGGGATGCGCAGCGACTCGATCGCGGCGAACACCTGGTCCGGGTCGTCGTCATGGTGGCCGGTGGCGTGCACCGCGTCGGTGATCGGCGACAGGGGCGGGACGTACCAGACCATCGGCATCGTCCGGTACTCCGGGTGCAGCGGCAGCGCCACCCGGTGCTGCTTGACGAGCGCGTACACCGGGGAACGCTGCGCGGCGTCGATCCAGTCGTGCGCGATGCCGTCCCGTTCGGCGGCGGCGACCACGTCCGGGTCGTGCGGGTCGAGGAACACCGACAACTGCGCCTCGTACAGGTCCTTGTCGTCCTGCACCGACGCGGCCGCGAGCACGGCGTCGGCGTCGTAGAGCAGGACGCCGAGATGACGCAGCCGGCCCACGCAGGTCTCCGAGCAGATGGTCGGCTGGCCGCCCTCGATCCGCGGGTAGCAGAACGTGCACTTCTCCGCCTTGCCGGTGCGGTGGTTGAAGTACACCTTCTTGTAAGGACAGCCGGACACGCAGAACCGCCAGCCGCGGCAGCGGTCCTGGTCGACCAGCACGATCCCGTCCTCCGCGCGCTTGTACATGGCGCCCGAGGGACACGACGCCACACAGGACGGGTTGAGGCAGTGCTCGCAGATGCGCGGCAGGTAGAAGTAGAAGGCGTGCTCGAACTCCAGCCGCACCTGATCGGCCAGCCCGTCGAGGTTCGGGTCGGCGGCGGCGTAGTCGTCGGAGCCGGCCAGGTCGTCGTCCCAGTTCGGACCGGCCGCCGGCGCCATGTTCCGGCCGGTCAGCTGGGACTTGGGGCGGGCGCTGGGAAACGAGTCCGACAGCGGTGCCGTCGTCAGGTGTTCGTAGTCGAAGGTGAACGGCTCGTAGAAGTCGTCCAGGGACGGCAGTTCCGGGTTGTAGAAGATGGACAGCAGCTTGCGCAACCGGCTGCCCGCCCGCAGCGTGAGCTTGCCACGCCGGTTCAGGGTCCAGCCGCCCTTGAACCGGTTCTGGTCCTCGTAGCGACGCGGATAGCCGGCACCCGGTTTGGTTTCCACGTTGTTGAACCAGATGTACTCGCTGCCGGGCCGGTTGGTCCAGGTCTGCTTGCAGGTGACCGAACAGGTGTGGCAGCCGATGCACTTGTCCAGGTTCATCACCATCGCGACCTGCGCCATCACGCGCATCAGAACTCCACCTCCTGACTACGCCGGCGAATCACGGTCATCTCGTCGCGTTGGTTGCCGGTCGGGCCGATGTAGTTGAAGCCGTAAGTGAACTGCGCGTAGCCGCCGATCAGGTGGGTCGGTTTGATCAGCAGCCGGGTCAGCGAGTTGTCACCGCCTCCGTGCCGGCCGGAGCGCTCCGTCTTCGGCACGTTCAGGTGGCGGTCCATCGTGTGGTACATGAACACCGTGCCCTCGGGCATCCGGTGCGTGACCACCGCGCGGCAGGCCACCACGCCGTTGCGGTTGTACGCCTCGATCCAGTCGTTGTCGGCCACCCCGATCCGGGCCGCGTCCGCCGGGCTCATCCAGATCACCGGGCCACCGCGGAACAGGGTGAGCATGTGCAGGTTCTCCTGGTACTCGGAATGGATCGACCATTTCGAGTGCGGCGTCAGGTAGCGCACCACCACCTCCGGCCCACCGTCCGATGTGGACCGAGGATCACCGCTGTGCTCATCTTTCGGCCTGCCGAAGTGACCGAGCACGTTGAGCGGTGGCCGGTAGGTCGGCAGCTGTTCGCCGAATTCGGCCATCCACTCGTGGTCGAGGAAGAAGTGCTGCCGGCCGGTCAGCGTGTGCCACGGCTTGTGCCGCTCGACGTTGACCGTGAACGGCGAGTAGCGACGCCCACCGGTCTCGCTGCCCGACCATTCCGGTGACGTGATCACGGCACGCGGTTGGGTCTGGGTGTCGGCGAAGGTGATCCGGTCACCGGCCCGCTCACCGGCGAGATCGGCCAGCCTGACACCGGTCTGCTGTTCCAGCGCGCGGAATCCGGCTTCGGCGAGCCGCCCGTTGGTGGTGCCGGACAGGGCGAGGATCGCCTCGCAGAACTGGTCGTCGCGGGCGATGGACGGTCGCCCGTCGGCGATGCCGCCGCGGATCGTGCCGTTGTGCCGGCGCAGATAGTCGATCTCCGCGTCCGGAACCCACGTGACGCCCTTGGTGGTCGTGCCGGCCGTGTCCAGCAGTGGCCCGACGGCGGCCATCTTCTCGGCGACCGCGCCGTAGTCCCGTTCCACCACGACCAGTTTCGGCATGGTCCGGCCGGGAATCGGATCGCACTCGCCGGCCTTCCAGTCCCGCACCACGCCGTGCGGTTGGGCCAGTTCGTCGGCGGTGTCGTGGGCCAGCGGCGTGGCGACCACGTCCCGGCGTACGCCAAGGTGCGTGGCGGCCTGGCGGGAGAACTCGGCGGCGAGGGTGTGGAACAGGTCGAAGTCGGTGCGCGCCTGCCAGGGTGGCGCGATCGCCGGGGTGAAGGCGTGCACGAACGGGTGCATGTCGGTCGAGGACAGGTCGTACTTCTCGTACCAGGTCGCGGCGGGCAACACGACGTCGGAGAACAGGCAGGTGCTGGTCATCCGGAAGTCCACCGCCACGGACAGGTCCAGCTTCCCCACCGGGGCCTCGTCCCGCCACACCACGTCGGCCGGCCGCGACGCGGGTGGGGTCTCGGTGGCGGTGACCGCGTCGTCGGTGCCCAGCAGGTGCCGCAACAGGTACTCGTGGCCCTTCATCGACGACGCGAACAGGTTGGCCCGCCACACCATGAGCACCCGCGGCCAGTTCGCCGGATCGTCCGGGTCCTCGGCGGCGAACCGCAGCGCACCCGCCCGCAACCGGTCGACCACGTGGTCCGGCACCGCCCTGCCGGCGTGTTCGGCCTCGTCACACAGGTCCAGCGGGTTGCGGTTGAACGCCGGATGCGACGGCATCCAGCCCAGCCGTGCGGCCAGCGCGTTGCAGTCCGGCGTGCTGCGCCCGGCCAGCCGGCCCGCGCCGAGCGGGCTGGCCAGCACGTCCGCGCCGAACGCCTCGTACCGCCACTGGTCGGTGGCCAGCCAGAACAACGGCGTGCCCACCATGTGCCGTGGCGGCCGCTGCCAGTCCAACCCGAACGCCAGGTTGGACCAGCCGGTCAGCGGCCGGACCTTCTCCTGTCCGACATAGTGCGCCCAGCCGCCGCCGTTCACGCCCTGGCAGCCGCACATCTGCAACAGCGCCAGGAAACTGCGGTAGATCTGGTCGGAGTGGAACCAGTGGTTCGTGCCGGCACCCATGGCGATCATCGACCGGCCACCGGTGCGCTCCGCGTTGCGGGCGAACTCCCGCGCCACCCGCACGCAGGCCGCCGCCGGCACCGACGTGACGCGCTCCTGCCAGGCCGGTGTGTACGGCTGCTCGGGATCGTCGTAGCCGGCCGGCCAGTCGCCGGGCAGGCCGTCGCGGGCCACCCCGTACTGCGCCAGCACCAGGTCGAACACCGTGGTCACCAGCCGGCCACCGATTCGCGTCGCGGGCACGCCACGCCGCAGGATGCCGCCGGACTCGCCCGGTCCGCGGTCGAACCGTGGCAGGTCCACACTGACCGCTTCGGCGCCCGGCCGGCCGTGCAGCGTCAGCGCGGGAGTGGTTGCCAGGTCGAGGTTCCAGCGGCCGGGTTCGCTGGCCCACCGGAAGCCGACCGACCCGTTCGGCACGACCGGCGCACCGGTGACGTCGTCCAGCAGCACGGTCTTGAAGTCGGCGTGCTCCACGTCCTGGCCCAGGTCGGCGGCGGTGAGGAACCGGCCGGGCACATAGGTGTCCCCGCGTTCGGTCAGGGTCACCAGGAACGGCAGGTCGGTGAACGTGCGGGCGTAGTCGACGAAGCGCGGCACCTGCCGGTCCCGGTGGAACTCGGACAGGATGACGTGGCCCATGGCCATCGCCAGTGCCCCGTCGGTGCCGGGCGCGGCGGCCAGCCACTCGTCGGCGAACTTGGTGTGGTCGGAGAAGTCCGGTGACACCACGACGACCTTCTGTCCCCGGTAGCGCGCCTCGGTCATGAAGTGCGCGTCCGGGGTCCGGGTGATCGGCAGGTTCGTGCCCCACACGATCAGATAGCCCGCGTTCCACCAGTCGCCCGACTCCGGCACGTCGGTCTGGTCGCCGAACACCTGCGGTGACGCCACCGGCAGGTCGGCGTACCAGTCGTAGAACGACGAGATCGTGGCGCCGATCATGGACAGGAACCGGGTGCCGGCCGCGTAGGACGTCATCGACATCGCGGGGATGGGTGAGAAGCCGACGATCCGGTCCGGTCCGTACCGCTTGATCGTGTGCACCTGCGCGGCGGCGATCAGCTCGATCACCTCGGACCAGGTGGAGCGCACGAAACCGCCCTTGCCCCTGGCCCGCTGGTAGCCGCGCACCCGGTCGCGATCGGCCACGATCGACTCCCACGCCGCCACCGGATCGGCGTGGGCGGCCCGCGCCGCCCGCCACTGCTCCAGCAGCGGCCCACGCACGTAGGGGTAGCGGATCCGGGTGGGCGAGTAGGTGTACCAGGAGAACGACGCGCCCCGAGGGCAGCCGCGCGGCTCGTACTCCGGCGAGTCCGGACCCACCGACGGGTAGTCGGTGGCCTGCGTTTCCCAGGTGATGATGCCGTCCTTGACGTACACCTGCCACGAGCACGATCCGGTGCAGTTCACGCCGTGCGTGGAGCGGACCGCGCGGTCATGACGCCAGCGCTCCCGGTAGAACTCGTCGGCGGCCCGACCGCCCTCTCGGAACAGTGCCTGCCGGTCGGCCGACTGGTGTCCGGGGAAGAACCACTGGGCCGTACGCATCAGCGCCTCGACCGCGTCCTGCTGGGACTGTCCAGCGGGCCGCCGCGTGCTCGGCGATTCGGACGACGCCATGCCGACCAGGTTAGGGGGCAGGACGGATTCGCACGATTCGGCGAGCATCCCAACCCGCGACCAGCATCGCGACGAACACCACGAGCCACACGGCCAGCGCCACCCACGCCTCGCCGCCACCCAGCGCGGCCAACCAGTGGGTGCCGGTGGCCTTGCCGATCTGCGCGCTGGCCGCGCCGTACATGCCGATCGGGAACACCAGGCTCCACAGCGGTGTCTCGTAGCGCAGCGGCACCCGGCGCACCAGATGCCGCCACACGCCGAGTGCCACCAGCAGCGGAATCAGCCAAGTGCAGAACGACCACAGCGCGAGCGAGGTGTTCGCGAAGACGGCGCGGGACAGCAGGGTGCCGGGCAGGACGTGCAGCCTGGCACCGGCCAGAATCGTGATCGCCGCCGCTCCCATGAACACCCAGTACGGCGGGACCAGTTCCCCCGCGACGACCGGGCGCACCAGCAACCTGGCCAGGCCGAGTCCGGCCAGGATCACATACAGCACCAGTCCGATCGCCCAGCACACCGAACCGGCCACCGCGAGCGCGGTGGTCGCGCCGAACGGCGCGAGTGTGGCGGCCGCGGTGGCGACGGACTGGGTGCCGACGACCCAGATGAACCAGGTGCCGTTGACCTGGTCCAGTGTCGGGTGACGCCGGGGGTCGGCGATCAGTCCCAGCGGCACGCCGTAGCCGAGCACCAGCCAGCCCAGCGTGCCCACGGCCAGCAGCGCGGCGGCGGGCAACCACCAGCCGCCGAGGGCGAGCCTGGTCGACAGCACGTCCGACGCCGCCGAGAACGTGAGGAACGCGAACCCTCGCGGGCTGACCGCGTCGGCCGCCATCCGTCGCGGCCACCACAGCAGGCGCAACCCGGACACCGCGACCAGGCCGACGTAGCCGGCCGCCGCGATCACCAGCAGCGCGTCCGACATGCCCGACACGCCGTCACTGTTCAGGTCCGTGGACACGATCGCGGTGGCCATCACGAACGCGAACACGCCCGGGTTGAGATCCCGGACCACCCGGCGCCAGTCAGCTTGTTGATCCACTCTGGTCAGTGTCCACCCGATGCGCCCGGTCGGCGCGCGGACGATCCTGGCCTCCGCCGAGGGGCGAGGCCAGGACCGTCGGTCGTGGGGAACGTCAGCCGACTGCCAGCAGGATGCCGGCGGCGGCGATCACGGCGGCTCCGGAGATCCCCTTGGCCAGTGCCGTCCGGTGCCGCAGCGCCGGGACCGCGGCCGTGACGCCGATGCCGACGGCGAGACCGATGCCCGCCATGAGCACGCTGGACAGCGCCTGCTCACCGGCCGACGACCAGACCGAGGCGTGTGCGGGCACACCGTCGACCAGGCCGAAGGTGATGTTGTCGATGGTCAGCGCCAAGGGCAGAAGCCACCCGCCCCATCCCGACGCGAGCGCCGCCTGCTTCGACAGCACGGCGGTCGCGATCCAGTACGCGCCGAGCGCGACGAGGATCGACGTTTGCAGGACCGCGCCGAGGCTGGCCGAGATCGACCAGTGCAGCGCGGTGCCGACGAGGAATCCCGCCGCGTCGCCGACGCCGAACAGCAGGGCGAGCGGGACGAGCATCCGTCGGCTGAGCATCGGGCTGATCGCGACGCCCGCGATCAGGCTGTCCACTCCGAGCAGTAGAAAACCCATCATGGCCCCTTTCCAGAACAAAGCCGGGAATCGATGTGTGGTTTCGCTGGGACGCCGGACGGCTACGGCGGATGCCTGGCCGGCCGGACCATGCTGATCACGGCGGCGGTCGTACCGCCGCCGGTGTGCGGTGCGGGCGTGGAATCAGTGGCGGATCGCCGGCCCTCGGGTCGGCGTTGGCCGCATTGACCGCCGCTTCGACCAGGTCGTGGTCGGGCGACAGGTGGCAGACCGGGTCGGTGCGCGCCGCGTCACCGGTGAGCTGGAACGCCTGGCAGCGGCAGCCGCCGAAGTCCAGTTCCCGGCGCTCACAGCCGCGGCACGGTTCCGGCATCCAGTTGGTCCCACGGAACGCGGTCATCACCGCGGCCTCGGCCCAGATATGTCGCAGTGAGTTTTCCCGGACGCTGGCCCGCGGCAACGGCAGGGACTGGGCGGCTGGGCACGGCAGGACGTCACCGTTCGGCGTCACGGTCAGTTGCCGGGCGGCCCAGCCACCCATGCACGGCTTCGGATAGCGGCTGTAGTAGTCCGGAATGACGTAGATGACGTCCATCCGGTCGCGCAGCCGTTCGCGGGCGGCGCGTACCACGACTTCCGCCGCGTCCAGTTGTGCCCGGCTGGGCAGCAGAGCCTCCCGGTTGCGCCAGGCCCAGCCGTAGTACTGGGTGTTGGCCAGTTCCACCCGGTCGGCGCCCACCGACTCGGCCAGCGCGAGGATGTCGGCGATCCGGTCGATGTTGTGCCGGTGCAGCACCACGTTCACGGTGAGCGGCCAGCCCAGCTCCTTGACCACGCCCATCGCCTCGATCTTGCGCCGGAAGGACGGAGTGCCGGCGATCCGGTCGGACACGGCGGGTTCGTCGGCCTGGACGCTGATCTGCACGTGGTCCAGGCCCGCGGCCCGCAACCGCTCGGCCCTCGGCCGGGAGAAGCCGAGTGCGCTGGTCACCAGGTTGGTGTAGAGGCCGAGGTCGTGCGCTGTCGTCACGATCTGGACCAGGTCGCGGCGGGACAGCGGTTCGCCGCCGGACAGGTGGCACTGCAGGACACCGAGGTCGGCGGCCTCGGTGAGCACCCGCCGCCACTCGTCGGTGGCCAGCTCGTCCGCGTAGTCCGCCATGTTCAGCGGGTTGGAGCAGTACGGGCAGGCCAGCGGGCAGCGGTAGGTGAGCTCGGCGAGCAGTCCGAAGGGGCTATCCATCGTCGAGCTCCACGCAGCGCCGGGCGACGAGCCGGGTCAGGAACTGCCGTACGTCCTCGTCGCTGACCTCGCGGTAGCGCTCGCCCAGCTCGGCCACGATCTCCGCCACGGTGTGCCGCCCGTCGCAGAGGCCGATGATGTCCGCGCCGCTGCCGTTGAGCACCACCACCGTCTCCGGGTGCAACAGGACGTGTCGCTGCCTGGCCCGGCTGAAGGTCAGCCGGACGTGCCGCGCCAACCGGGGACGGTCCACAGCGGACGTCACATTGGTGTCCATTGTGGTCACTCCGGGTAGGCCTGGTCGATGGCGTCCATCAGGCTCCACAGGACGTCGCACTTGAACGACAGCGCGTCGACGGCGCGCGCCTGGGACTCGGCGGACAGGCAGTGCGTGGTGACCACTTCGAGGGCGTGTTCGCAGTCGCGGGGCGCCTGGTCGAGGCGGGCACGGAAGTAGGCGAGACCGCCGGGGTCGATCCACGGGTACCACCGCTCGAACGCGGCCAGCCGCTGCGCCATCAGGTCGGGGGCGAACAGCTCGGTGAGCGAGGACGCCACCGCCTCCACCCACGGCCGGGTCCGGGTGAAGTTCACGTAGGCGTCGACCGCGAACCGCGCCCCGGGGACCAGGTGCCGGTGGTCACGGATCTCCTCGCGGGTGAGCCCGGCGGCCTCGCCGAGCCGCAGCCACGCCTCGATGCCGCCCTCGCCGGCCGCGGTGCCGTCGTGGTCGACGATCCGGCGGATCCAGCGGCGGCGGACCTCCAGGTCCGGACAGTTGGACAGGATCGCCGCGTCCTTGCGCGGAATGTTCTCCTGGTAGTAGAAGCGGTTGGCCACCCAGCCCTGGATCTGGCGGCGGCTCAACCGGCCCGCGTTCATCCGGACGTGGAACGGGTGCTGGTCGTGGTAGCGCCGCGAGTGCGCCCGCAACAGCTCGACGAAGTCGGTCGTCGCCGTCGTTGTCGTCGTCATGGTCTACACCTCCACCTCCAGGCCGTCCACGGCCACCTCGATGCCGCGGTCCGCCACGATGCGCCGTTCCGGCGTGTCCGCCAGCAGGATCGGGTTGGTGTTGTTCATGTGGACGAAGATCGTCCGGCCGACGCCCAGCGACGGGAGCTGGGCCAGGCTGCCGTCCGGGCCGTCGATGGGCAGGTGACCCATCTCCCGGGACGTCCGGCCGGCCAGGCCGAGCCGGATCAGTTCGTCGTCGCGCCAGCAGGTCCCGTCGATCAGCAGGCAGTCGCAGCCGGCGATCTCCGCCCGCAGCGCCGGTGTCAGCGCCTGCACCCCCGGGAGGTACACCAGCGTTCCCGCGCTGCGCTCGTCGGTCAGCCGGTAGCCCACGACCCGGCCGTGATCCTCACCGGGTGCGAACCGGGCCCGCTTGGTGGTGGGCACGTCGAACGCCCGGCAGGACAGCCCCTCGGTCAGGGACACGTCCTCGCCGGGAACCAGCGCGCGCCACTCGACCGGGCAGTAGCGCTCCAGCGTGCGCAGCACCCTCGAGCCGTCACGCAGGGTCTTGTACGCCGCGGGAGTGGCGTACAGCCG
>DATEPR010000423.1:0-2079 GCA_035273045.1 Pseudonocardiaceae bacterium
GGATTCGTGGCCGGCGGCTACAAGTCCGTCGGGACACTGGCTGCTCAGATCGAGGAGGTGCGCTCATCGACGTCCACGTTCGGGGTCAACCTCTTCGCCCCCAATCCGCTGCCGGTGAGCCCGGACCAGTACCGGGCCTACGCGCGAGCGATCAACGAGGACGCCCAGCAGTACGGGCTGGACCTCACTTCTGTTGCTCCGCGGGAGGACGACGACGAATGGGCGGACAAGATCGAGCTGCTCATCACCGATCCGGTCCCGGTTGTCAGTTTCACCTTCGGCGTGCCCCGACGAGTGGTCGTCGACACCCTGCGACGAGCGGGCAGCACAGTGGTGCAGACGGTGACCTCGGCGGCAGAGGCTGCCGCGGCGGCGTCGGCTGGTATCGACGTGCTGGTCGTCCAGTGCCATGAGGCCGGCGGGCACTCGGCCACCCTGACCCCTCGATCCCCGTCCCCAGCGGTGCCGTTGGCGGAGCTGGTCAGGGCGGTGAGAGCCGGTGGTGCCGCGTTGGTCATCGCCGCCGGCGGCATCGGCACCCCCGGGTCCGTGCAGGAGGTCCTGAGCGCGGGTGCCGACGCGGTGATGGTCGGCACCGTCCTCCTCAGGACCGACGAGAGCGGGGCCTCCCCCACCTACCGGGCCGCCCTGGCCGATCGGAGGGACGCCCCGACGGTCGTCACCCGGGCCTTCACCGGCCGCCCGGCGCGCGGCCTGCGCAACACGTTCACCGACCGGTTCTCCGACCAGGCACCGTCCGGCTACCCGGCGCTGCACCACCTGACCAGCCCACTGCGCAAGGCGGCCGTGGCCGCGGGCGATCCGGAGCTGGTGAACCTGTGGGCCGGCACGGGCTACAAGTCGGCCACGGCGGAACCGGCGGCGGCGATCCTCACCCGGCTGGCCGCCGGTTGACGCCGTGCTCGCGCAGCGGGCCGACACGCAGGCCACGGCGGGCGCAGTCGTCCAGGATCATCGGCAGCGCGTCCAATGTGGACTTCCATGAGCCGGGCGCGGACGAGACGTCACAGTCGTGCAGCAGGATCGTGCCGCCGCCGCGCAAATCCTTGCGCACGGTGCGGTGCACCGACTCGCCGGTCGCGCGCCGTGTCCAGTCGAAGCCCCACGCGCTCCACAGCACCGGCCGCAGCCCCAGCAGCCGCGCCGCCACCAGCGAACACCCGCTGAACACGCCGTAGGGCGCGCGGAACCAGGCCGGCCGCTGTCCGGTGGCCGCTTCGACGACCTCACAGGCGTCCCGCAACCGCGTGAACGTCCGATGAGGACCGTCCAGCAACAGGCACCGGTGGCTCCAGCCGTGCACCGCGATCTCGTGCCCCTCGGCCACGATCCGCCGGGCCACGTCCGGTGCGCGCAGCACCTGCCGGCCCAATACGAAGAACGTGGCCCGGATGTCCCGCTGCCGCAACAGGTCCAGGAACAGCGGGGTGGACTCGGCGTCCGGCCCGTCGTCGAACGTCAGTGCCACGTGGCAGAAGTCGCCGTGACCGGCCAGCGCGGGCAGCAGGTTGCGGCGCAGGCCGGGCAGGAACGCCGCCGCCGGTGCCGCGTTGGCGATCCCGAGCGCGGCCACCGCGGGCCACCCGGGTCTCATGTCACCGCCAGCAGTTTATCCAGCAGCACACCGGGATCCTGGCCGGCCAGCGGCGCGGGCGGCGGGCCGGTCAGCGCGGCCGGCAGGGTCCCGGCGTCCCGCACCCACGGCACGATGCCCTCCCGGTCCAGCACCCCGGCGTTGGCCCTGCCGTGGCCGGGCAGGCTCAGGTAGGTCAGCACCGGCAGCCCGCTGGCCAGCGCCTCGTACGTGGTGAGCCCACCGGCGTTCTGCAACACCACGTCACACGCCCGGATCAGCCGGGGCATGTCGCCCACCCAGCCGAACACGTGCGGGTAGCCGCCCTCGCGCAGCCTGCGCAGCAGGTCGTCGTTGCGCCCGCAGGCCACCACCGGCACGGCAACGCCCGATGCGGCGACGTCCCGGGTGATCTCGGCCACCCGGCCGACGCCCCACGAGCCGGCGACCACCAGCGCCAGCCGCCGGTCGTCCGGCAGGCCGAA
>DATEPR010000424.1:0-7572 GCA_035273045.1 Pseudonocardiaceae bacterium
GGCGCCGCCGGCCTCGAGACCGCCGCCGCGCTTGATCGCGGAGTCGATGTTCTTGTTCGGAACAGACGACTTCTTCGCCTTCTGCACGGCGTCGTACAGCGTCGGGTTGCCCTCGAGGTCCACGCCGCCCATCCGCGCCGCGACCTCGATGTTCTTGATCAGCTTCGCGAAGAGCTTGCCGCGCTTGGCGTCGATCACGGCCTTCTTGTGCTTCGTCGTGGCCCATTTAGAGTGGCCGGACATCTGCCTGTCTCCTTCGCGTAACCCATCTCTGCAACCAACGCCTGAGATCCTACAAGGACTCCGCTGTCCGGTTGGCGCGCACCATGTCGACGAATAGGGAGTGCACGCGGTGGTCGCCGGTCAGTTCCGGGTGGAACGACGTGGCGAGCGCGTTGCCCTGACGCACGGCGACGATGTGGCCTTCGTGCTCGGCGAGCACCTCGGCCTCGGCACCCACGGACTCGACCCAGGGGGCGCGGATGAAAACGCCCTCCACAGGATCGCCCTCGACGCCCTTCACGTCGACCGCCGCTTCGAAGGACTCGTTCTGACGTCCGAAGGCGTTGCGGCGCACGATCATGTCGATGCCGCCGATGGTCTCCTGGCCCGAGCGTGGGTCGAGGATCTTGTCGGCGAGCATGATCATGCCGGCGCAGGTGCCGTAGACGGGCATGCCGGCCCGCACGCGCGCGCGGAGGGGTTCCATCACGCCGAAGAGGACGGCCAGCTTGGAGATGGTGGTGGACTCGCCGCCGGGCAGCACCAGGCCGTCGACCTCGGCCAGCTCGGCCGGCCGCCGCACCGGACGGGCAGCGGCGCCCGCGGCCCGCAGCGCGGCGAGGTGTTCCCGCACGTCGCCCTGCAACGCCAGCACACCGACCACCGGCTCGCCCAACGCGTCCCTCCCTCACGCCTCCTACAAGTGAACATTACGCACTGTGCCCCCGTCGGCGGTGGCGGGGAGGTCCGCTCAGTGGACGCCGAGCAGCCGCAGTCCCGCCGTAATGGCGACGGCGGCCAGCACCGCGACCAGGAACGGCAACCGCCGCCACGCCAGCACGCCACCGACCAGCACACCGGCCGGCCGTGCCCAGCCGGCCAGGTCGTGCCCCTGGGTCAGCGCCGAGGTGACGGCGAGGGCCACCAGCAGCACGCCGGCCGCCATGCTCAGCAGCCGGGTGACCCGGGGGCCGGGCCGGAACCGCCCGCGCAGCAACGGTCCGGTGACGCGGAAGGCGTAGGTGCCGGCGGCCAGGACCAGAATCGCGAGGAGGCTCATGACCGGCCCGCCACCAGCAGTCCGGCCAGTGCCAGCGCCACCGGCACGCCGGACGGCAGCAGTGGCGTGGTGACCAGCGCGATGACCGCGCCCACGGCGGCGGCGCGCAGCGTGGGCCGGTCCCGCAGCGCCGGCAGCACCAGCGCGAGCAGCACCACCGGTGACGCGGCGTCCAGGCCGAAGGCGTTCGGGTCGCCGATCAGCCGACCGGCGAACACCCCGCCGAGCACGCCGAGGTTCCAGGTGGCGAACAGCAGCAGGCCGCAGGTCCAGTAGGCGGCGCGGGCCTGGGTCCGGTCGCGCTGGGCGAGCGCGAACGCGACGGACTCGTCGATCATCAGGTGCGCCCCGGGCAGTGTGGGCCGGACCACGTCGGCCACGGCGAACCCGAACGGCAGGTGCCGGGAGTTGAGCAGCAACCCGGCGACGGCCGCGGTGATCGGGTTGCCGCCGGCCAGCACGATGCCCAGCGTGGCGAACTGGGCGCCACCGGCGAACACCAGCAGCGACATGGCCACCGGCACCCAGCCGGGCTGCCCGCCGGACACCGCGATCGCGCCGAAACTGGCGCCGACCACCCCGTCCGCGACGCAGATCAGCAGGATGTCCATGAGGACTGTTCGCTCCAATGAACGCATGTCTACTATACTGAACGCTGAACCTGCGTTCGTCAAGGCGAACGACCGACACGTTGGAGCGAACACATGACGCAGAGCGGTGCGCCGCTGGCGGTGATCGCGGCCGCCATCCGCCGGGAGCGGGAGCGGGCCGGCATCTCCCTGTCCGAACTGGCGAAACGCGCCGGACTGGCCAAGTCGACGCTGTCCCAACTGGAGTCCGGGACCGGCAACCCGAGCGTGGAAACGCTGTGGTCACTCGGGGTGGCGCTGGGCGTGCCGTTCAGCGCGCTGGTCGACCCGCCCAAGCCGGTGGTGCGGGTGATCCGGTGCGGTGAGGGGCCGGTGATCGCGTCCGAGCAGGCGACGTACACGGCGACGCTGCTGGCCGCCTGCCCGCCCGGCGCCCGCCGGGACCTGTTCGCCATCCACGCCGAACCCGGCGCGGCCCGCAACTCGGATCCGCACCAGGTCGGCATGGTCGAACACGTCTGGCTGGGCACCGGATCGGCCCTGGTCGGCCCGGCCGGCGAACCGGTGGAACTGGCCGCCGGGGACTACCTGAGCTACCCGGGCGACGTGCCGCACGTCTTCGAGGCCCGCACTCCCGGCACGTCGGCGTTGATCGTCCAGGAATACGTGTGACCGGTGCGGTGGCGCTTCGGCCTCACCAGCCGCGGTCGGCCAGGCGGTGCGGCTGCGGAACGTCGGCCACGTTGATGCCCACCATCGCCTCGCCCAGTCCCCGGGACACCTTCGCGATGACGTCCGGGTCGTCGTGGAACGTGGTGGCCTTGACGATGGCCGCGGCGCGGCGGGCCGGGTCGCCGGACTTGAAGATGCCCGAGCCGACGAACACGCCCTCGGCGCCCAGCTGCATCATCATCGCCGCGTCCGCCGGGGTGGCGATGCCGCCCGCGGTGAACAGCACCACCGGCAGCTTCCCGGCCTCGGCGACCTCGCGGACCAGTTCGTAGGGCGCCTGGAGTTCCTTGGCGGCCACGTACAGCTCGTCCGGGGACATCGAGGTGAGCCTGCGGATCTCGGCCCGGATCTGGCGCATGTGGGTGGTGGCGTTGGACACGTCACCGGTGCCGGCCTCACCCTTCGAGCGGATCATCGCGGCGCCCTCGGTGATCCGGCGCAGTGCCTCGCCGAGGTTGGTGGCGCCGCACACGAACGGCACGGTGAACTGCCACTTGTCGATGTGGTTGGCGTAGTCGGCCGGGGTGAGCACTTCGGACTCGTCCACGTAGTCGACGCCCAGCGACTGCAACACCTGGGCTTCCACGAAGTGCCCGATCCGCGCCTTGGCCATCACCGGGATGGAGACCGCGGAGATGATGCCGTCGATCAGGTCGGGATCGCTCATCCGCGCCACGCCGCCCTGGGCGCGGATGTCGGCCGGCACCCGCTCCAGCGCCATCACGGCCACGGCGCCCGCGTCCTCGGCGATCTTCGCCTGTTCCGCGGTGACCACGTCCATGATCACGCCACCCTTGAGCATCTCGGCCATGCCGCGCTTGACTCGCGCGGTGCCGGTTTCGGGCCTGGACTCAGCGGAACTCACGTGTGCCTCACAGACTGTCGGGGAAGGAGACGGACAACCGCAGGTCATACGGTGTCCAACACCAATGGTACGAGTGATGTGGACCGCCAGAGCAGGCCAATTCCACGCGATCTCACCAGGCCACTTCGCCGGGCGGGTGGACTGCTGGTTCGTCCTCCCGGTGGGGATCGCGACACTGGGCTTGTCCACGTCCGGGCATGGGTGTGAGATCGAGCACATTACCTGTTGCCACGGGAGGAGAGCGCGATGAGCGCCAAGAACACGGACGCCGGCCATGCCGGTGTCCAGAACGGAGTTGCGGTCGCTGTAGACGACCCCGCCAGGGTGCGGAACGTGGTTCTCGTCGGACCATCCGGATCCGGGAAGACGACGCTGACCGAGGCGCTCCTGGCCGCCACCGGCGTCGTCGGGCGGGCCGGGTCCATCACCGAGGGCACCACGGTGTGCGACCACGACCCGGCCGCGGTGCGGCAGCAGCGGTCGGTCGGGCTGGCGGTGGCGCCCCTGGTGCACGACGACGTGAAGGTCAATCTCATCGACACGCCCGGCTACGCCGACTTCGTCGGTGAGCTGCGTGCCGGCCTGCGGGCCGCCGACGCGGCGCTGTTCGTGGTGTGCTCGGCGGAAGGCGTTGACCAGGCCACCGTGTCGCTGTGGCAGGAGTGCGCCGCGGTCGGCATGCCCAGGGCCGTCGTGATCGCCCGACTCGACCACCCCAGGGCCGACGTCGCCGCGGAGATCGCCGCCTGCCAGGAGGCGTTCGGCAACGGCGTGCTGCCGCTGTACCTCCCGGCTCCGGACGGCACGCCCGGCCTGACCGGGTTGCTGTCCGGCAAGTACTTCGACTACTCGGCCGGCTATCCGCCGACCGAGGGCACCCCACCGGCCGGCGACGAGGACCGGATCGAGGCCGCCCGCAACGAACTCATCGAGGGGATCATCGCGGAGAGCGAGGACGAGACCCTCATGGACCGCTACCTCGGCGGCGAGGAGATCGAGAACGCCACCCTGATCGCGGACCTGGAGACCGCCGTGGCACGGGGCTCGTTCCACCCCGTCATCCCCGTCTGCGCCACCACCGGGGTCGGTCTCGCCGAACTGCTCGAAGTGCTGGTCGGCGCGTTCCCGTCACCGCTGGAGCATCCGCTGCCCGAGGTGACCGACCCGCAGGGCAAGCCGCACGCCGCCATCACCGCCGACCCGGACGGTCCGCTGGCCGCCGAGGTGGTCCGCACCGCGGTCGACTCGTACGTCGGCCGGGTGTCCCTGGTCCGGGTCTTCTCCGGCACGCTGCGGCCGGAACGCCCGGTGCACGTGTCCGGTCACGGCCTGGCCGAGCGGGGTCACGCCGACCACGACAACGACGAGCGAGTCGCCCACATCTACTCGCCGTTGGGCGCCAGCCTGCGCGAGGTGCCGTACTGCGTGGCGGGCGACCTGTGCGCGCTGACCAAGGTCGGCTCGGCCGAGACCGGGGACACGGTGTCCGCACCGGACGACCCGATCCTGATGACACCGTGGAACATGCCCGAGCCGCTGCTGCCCGTCGCCGTCGTCGCACGGACCCGCAGCGACGAGGACGCACTGGCCCGCAACCTGGCCCGGCTGGTGGCCAGCGACCCGACGCTGCGCATGGACCGCAACGCCGAGACGCACCAACTGGTGTTGTGGTGCATGGGCGAAGCGCACGCCGACGTGGTGTTGGCGCGGCTGAAGGCCGGTGGCGCCGAGGTGGACACCGAACCGGTGAAGGTCGAGTTCCGCGAGACGTTCGCCAGTGCGGCGAAGGGACACGGCCGGCACGTCAAGCAGTCCGGCGGCCACGGCCAGTACGCGGTGTGCGACATCGAGGTCGAGCCGCTGCCCCGCGGTTCGGGTTTCGAGTTCGTCGACAAGACCGTCGGCGGCGCGGTGCCCCACCAGTTCATTCCCAGCGTGGAGAAGGGAGTGCGGGCACAGTTGGAGCACGGCCTGCAGGCCGGCTGCCCGGTGGTGGACCTGAAGGTGACGTTGGTGGACGGCAAGGCGCACAGCGTCGACTCGTCCGACGCGGCGTTCCAGACCGCCGGTTCGCTGGCGTTGAAGGACGCGGCGGCCAACGGCCGGATCACCCTGCTGGAGCCGTTGGACGAGGTGTCCATCGACATTCCGGACGACCACCTGGGCACCATCCTCGGTGACCTGTCCGGCCGCCGCGGCCGGGTGCTGGGCACCGAACCGGGCCAGGCCGGGCACACCACGGTGCGCGCGGAGGTCCCGGCGAGCGAACTGCTCCGGTACGCCATCGACCTACGGTCCATGACGTCCGGCGGCGGCAACTTCAGCCGCAAGTTCGCCCGCTACGAACCGATGCCCGAGCACCTGGCCAGCCAGGTCGGGAAGTAGCACGACGAGCACGACGGCCCGGCGGTGGCAGCGCCGGGCCGTCGTGCTCGTCATGCCTGACAGGACAACGTGATCGGCTGGTTGTCGCCGTTCACCGTCATGCCGAACGTGGTGCTGCCGCCGGCCGCGACCGTGCCGTTGTAACTGGCGTTCACCGCCGAGAAGCCCGATCCGGTCTGGGTCAGCGTGGTGTCCCACGACGTGGCGACCGTCTGGCCGCCGGGGAACGTGCCGTCGACCGTCCAGCCGCCCAGGGCGGACGTGCCGGTGTTGGTGACCGTCACCGTCGCCTGGAACCCGCCCAGCCAGCTGTTCACCACCGACTCGGTCGCCGAGCACCCGCCGGCCGCGGGCGGCTGCGTGCCGGTGGTCGGTGGCGGGGGCGGCGGTGCCGTGGTGCCCGTCCCGGCGCTGGTCGTGTACGGCACCTGGGTATACGCGGCGGAGCACTGCCCCGCGCAGGACGCCGGCAGCGAGAACGTGTACACCCGCCCGGCGTTGAGCAACTGGTCGTCGGCGTCGATCACCCGGATCTGGAACGTGGTGCCGCCGGCCACGGTCGGCGCCAGCACGTACGCCTCGCCCATGTCGCCGTCCATCGTCGCGTTCTGCCAGGTGCCGCCCGCGAAGTACTGCACACCGTGGATGCCGTTGGGCAGGTGCGAGATCGCGGTCGCGCCCCACCAGGTCTGCGCGCCCTGCAGGAAGCCGATCTGGATGTCGCCGGTGTAGTTCGGCGCCGGCACGAACTGCCACGAGATGTGCCGGTTGTTCCAGTGGCCGGGGAACAGGTCGCCGACCGGAACGCCGCCCTGTTGGAACCTGTTCAGCGAGTCCTGGTGCAGGTCGAGGTGGAACGGGTCGTCCCGGCACCATGCGTTGGAGTCGGCGCAGCTGTCCGCGACGACCATGGTCAGGGTGGCGCCGTTGTAGGTGTCGCCGACGAAGGAACCGTTGCGGCAGAACGGTTCGTTCTGTGCTCCGTCGTTGATGCCGGTGCAGTTGTCGCCGATCGTGACCTGCACGTACCGGCCACAGTTCAGGCCGTTGTCCCACATGCCGAGGTCGTCGGCCATGGACGCGGGCAACGGCCGGGGGAACGGCCCGTAGTTGCCCGGCGTGTTGAACACGTTGAGCGCCACGAAGTCCTGGCTGTCCAGGTCGGCCTGGGGCAGCCCGCAACCCCCGTACGGCGAGCCGAGCCCGGTGAACCAGGTGGCGTTGCCGGTGACCGGCGTCGGTGTGCTGGTGACGTCGAGTGCGTTGGCGGGCAACTGGAACAGCAGCAGGCCGGCCACTGCCGCGACCGCGGCGGCCAGCAGTAGCCTGGCCCGCACCACGAACCGCATCCTGCGCTCCTTTCCGACGAGGTGTCGTGCCGGAGCCCATTGGCCGGTGTCCGCCACCGGGTGTCAACGCGCGCCGCCGGCCGGCCGCCGCACGCAGCGCGAAGTCCTGAAGGTTACAAACTGACCGCGGTTCAGCCGCTGCTATCGTGGCCGGGTGCGGGACAACCCGGGGAGGGACACCAGAAGCGACATCCTCGCCGCGGCACACGAGCTGTTCACCCAGCGCGGCTACCAGCACACGTCACTGCGCGAGATCGCCGCCCGGCTGGGCCTGACCAAGACGGCCGTGCTCTACCATTTCGCCACCAAGCAGGACATCCTCCTCGCGCTCACCCAGCCCCTACTGGACGACCTGGACACCACACTGTC
>DATEPR010000425.1:0-2601 GCA_035273045.1 Pseudonocardiaceae bacterium
CGGGAGGGGACCGTGCTCGGCCTCCCACGCCTTGATGTCGTCGATCTCCAGCAGGTAGTCGGGGTCCTGCGCGACCTTCGCCGAGTTGTCCAGCACGGCGGCCGGCGCGACCAGCGACCGCAGCGGGATGCTGGCCACGTCGTCGCCGTCCTTGCCGGACAGCCAGTGGTTCGGGGCGTCGACGTGGGTGCCGGTGTGCTCGCCGGTGTGGATGTTGTTCCAGTACCACATCGGGCCGCGCTCGTCGTAGCGGCTGATCTCCTCCAGCTGGAAGGTGATCGTGTTGGCGAACGGGTCGGGGAGCTTGAGCACCGGCGTCGTCGACGTGAGCGGCGCCGTGAGGTCCACGATCTCGAGTTGCCCGGAGCGCAGGGCGGTCAGCAGGTCGGCGAGCACTGGCATGGCATCTCCCGTTCGGGCGCTGGACGGTGGCGATCACCGTATACGGCTCTACGCCAAGCCCGCAGCTAGCGCAATGCGGCGGCCCAGTTACGGATCCGCTCCAGGTGCGGCGCGCCGAGGCCGTCCTTCGGGTCGACGTGGCACAGCAGCGTGGGGTGGCCCGCCCTGTCCCGGTCGAACGCGGCCCTGGCGCGGGCGAACTCCTCGCCGTCGTGCTCGTCGTCCAGCCACGCCAGCGGCCTGCCCGCCGCGTAGGCGACGACCGACGGCCACTTCCAGCCACCGCCCACCCGCCAGAACAGCCTGCCGCGGTCGTCCCGTTCGGCGTCCGCGTCGCCGAACTCGATCACCGGCAGCGGGTCCAGCCCGATGGCCGGTGCGACGCGGTCGTTGGCGGCGTGCTCCCACGCGGTCGCCCACACCAGTTCCAGCCCGGTCTCGTCGGCCAGCGACCGCAGCAGTGCGCCGTGGCCGGGATGCAGCCGCACGCGGTAGCCGCGCCGGGGGAACCCGCCGCGCAGCCACCGGCCGGACGGGGTCTCGCGGTACGTCACGTAGCCGGCGGGCCGCCGGGCGCGGTACGGGTTGAGCGGGCCGTCGACGTCCAGCAGCAGCAATCCCTTCGACACCGTCATCACCCCATCCTCGCCGACCGGCACCACCGGAGATGTCCGGTCGGCGGCCGGTGCGCGATGCTGACGGCCGACAGCGAGGAGTGGTCGTGGCACACATCGATCTGGGACTGGACGAGCAGCGCTTCCCCGGCATCAACGGCCTGATGCGGTTCCGCCCGGAGACCGCGGCGCCGCTGGGCGATCTCGCCGAGGTGCTGCTGCGCGCGCCGAACTCGCTGACACCGGGCGAGCGGGAACTGATCGCGGCCTACGTGTCCAGCCGCAACGAGTGCGACTTCTGCGCCGACTCACACTCCGCGTTCGCCGCCGCCCAGCTGCCCGAAGGCCGGACGCTGGTGGACCAGGTGCGGGCGGACCTGGCGACAGCGCCGGTGTCGGCGAAACTGCGGGCGCTGCTGCGGATCGCGGGCGCCGTCCAGCAGGACGGCCGCAAGGTGACACCGGAACTCGTCGCGGGGGCCCGGGACGAGGGCGCGACCGACGTGGAGATCCACGACACCGTGCTGATCGCCGCCGCGTTCTGCATGTTCAACCGGTACGTCGACGGCCTGGGCACGGTGCTGCCGGCCGACCCGGCCGCGTTCGACGTCGCGGCGCGACGGATCGTCGAGCACGGCTACCGGGTGGAGTGAGGCTATTTCGACTGGGGCAACCTGACGTTGCCCTTGCGCGGCCGGGCGGCCGACGGCGGCGGGACCATCGGGCCGATGTCGCCGTCCGGCGCGGTGTCCAGGTCGACGATGACCGGCGCGTGGTCACTGGGACCGGTGCCCTTGCGGGCCTTGCGGTCCACCCACGCGGCCCGCACCCGGTCGGCCACCGGCGTGCCGGCGAGCACCAGATCGATGCGCATGCCGAGGTTCTGGTGGAACATCCCGGCGCGGTAGTCCCAGTAGGTGAACGGCTGCTCGCCGGGCCAGCGGTCGCGGACCACGTCGTGCAGGCCGAGCGCCAGCAGCGCGGCCAGCGCCTCGCGTTCCGGCGGTGTCACGTGGGTCTGGCCGACGTAGGCGGCCGGGTCGAACACGTCGGCATCGGCGGGTGCGATGTTCATGTCGCCGCACAGCACGACCGGGTCGGCGTCCTTGCTCACCATGTCGCGCAGTGCGGCCAGCCACGCGAGTTTGTAGTGGTAGTGCTCGGAGTCCGGTTCGCGGCCGTTGGGCACGTACAGCGAGTAGACGCGCACGCCGTCGCAGGTCGCGGACACCGCCCTGGCCTCGGGCGCGGGAAAGCCGGGCCCGTCGTGGATGCCGATCGTGACGTCGGCCAGGCCGGCCCTGGACAGCAGCGCGACCCCGTTCCAGCGGCCCTCGCCGTGTGCGGCGTACGCGTAGCCACGGGCGGCCAGCTCGTCGCCGAGCAGCGTGGCGAACGTGTCGTCGGCGACTTTGGTCTCCTGCAGGCACACCACGTCGGGCTGCCGTTCGTCCAGCCAGGGCAGCAGGCGCGGCATGCGCTGCTTGACCGAGTTGACGTTCCAGGTCGCGATTCGCACCCGACCACGGTAGACGCAGCCACCGACACCGGCATCAGGCGGCGCGCGGCCGCCACGGCACGACGG
>DATEPR010000426.1:0-10391 GCA_035273045.1 Pseudonocardiaceae bacterium
ACGCCATCGACCTGATGGCGGCCGGCCTGCCGGCGCTGCGCGCCCACGACCACCCGGTCGCCCGGCGGACCGCGACCCGGCTCGACCTCGCCGTGTCGGCGGCCCGCGCGGCCACCAAGACCGTGCTCGCCCACGACCCGCGGGACCGCCACGCCGCCGCCGTGCCGTACCTGACACTGCTCGGATTCCTTGCCGGCGGCTGGCTGCACGCCCGCATCCTCACCGCGACGCTCGACGACCCGGACGCCTCGACCGAGCGGCGGATCCGCGAAGCCGACTTCTACGGTGCCCACCACCTGAGCCGGATCACCTCGCTCGCGGAAGCGGTCGAGGCCGGTGAGATCACATGACCGGAGGAGAGACATGACCAACGGCCAGGTCACCATGACGACCGACGACCGGGTCGCCGTGATCACCGTCGACAACCAGGCCAAGAAGAACGCCTACACCCCCGAGATGATGGACCAGCTCGTCGACCACCTCACCGCGTTCGACGAGGACGACGACCTGTGGGCGGCGGTGTTCTGTTCCGCAGGTGAGCACACCACCGCCGGCCTGGACATGCCGAAGTTCTTCGGCCCCGGCGCCACCTGGCAGGGCGTGCCGGAGGACAAGGTCGACCCGTTCGGCCTGGGCCGGCGCACCAACAAGCCGGTCATCGCCGTCGTCCAGGGCATCACCTACACCGTGGGCATCGAGATGGCCCTCGCCGCCGACATCGTGGTCGCCGCGGACACCGCCCGGCTGGCGCAGATCGAGTCCAGGCGGGGCATCGCACCGCTCGGTGGCGCGCACTTCCGCTTCCTCACCCGCACCGGCTGGGGCAACGCCATGTACCACCTGTTCCTGTGCGACGAGTTCGACGCGCAGCGGGCACTCCAGATCGGTCTCGTCCAGGAGGTCGTGCCGTACGGCCGGCACGTCGACCGGGCCATCGAACTGGCACACGCGATCTGCCGGAACGCCCCCATCGGCATCCGCGTCACCAAGGCGGCCGCACACGGCTACCTGGAGGCCGCGGAGCGGGCCGCGATCGCCGAGCTGCCACGGATGCGGGACGCGGTGTTCGACACCAAGGACTTCCTGGAGGGCATCCAGTCCTTCGTGGAGCGGCGCGAAGCCAACTTCCAGGGCAGGTGACGTACTCGTCGTAGGGTCAGCGGACTGGATACTCGTGAAAGCCGCGGCCGCTCTTGCGGCCCAGCCGGCCCTGCCGGACGAGTTCCACCAGCAGCGGCCGCGGCTGGAAGACCGGGTCGCCGGTGCGGTCCCGCAGCACCCGCAGGGTGTCCAGCACGGTGTCCAGGCCGATGAGGTCGGCCGTGCGCAGCGGTCCCATCGCGTGCCCGGCGCAGCTCTGGAAGATCTCGTCGACGGTGAGGGCGTCCGCGATGCCGTCCTGTAGGGCGGTGACCGCCTGGTTGACCATCACCATCAGCACCCGGTTGGCGACGAAACCCGGCCCGTCGCCGACCACGATCGCCTTCTTGCCGATCCCGGCGAGCAGGTCGACGGTCCGGCTCAGCGTCTCCTCGCTCGTGCCGCCGGCCCGGACGACCTCGACGGTGTCCTTGAGCGGAGCGGGGTTCATGAAATGGGTGCCGATCACCGCGTCGGGCCGCCGGGTGAGCGCCGCGAGCGTGCCGATCGGGATCGCGGACGTGCACGACGCCAGCACCGTCCCAGGTGGACAGACGTGATCGAGCTCGCGGAACACCTGTTCCTTGACGCCGGTCCGCTCGGGCACGCACTCGACGACGAACCGCACGTCGGTCAGCCCACCGATCCGGCTGGTCCAGCGAATCCGTTCCAGGACGTCGGCCGGCCCGGTCACCGGCCGGCCGGCCAGTGCCCGCAGCCGGAGTCCCTGCCGCACCCGGTCCGGTGCGCCGGCCAGCGCGGCCGGGTCCGGGTCGGCGACCAGCACGTCGTGGCCGGCGGCGGCGAAGCACTGGGCGACGCCGGTGCCCATCACGCCGGCGCCCGCGACCCCGATCCTCATGCGCTCCTCCTGTCCACCACCCGGACGTGCCGTGGCGGCGCCGGCAGCGGCCGGGCCGGGTCGACGGCCAGCACCATCCGGTCGCCGTCCCGCTCGACCAGTTCGAAACCGCCGAACCGCAGGGTCACCAGCATGATCTGGTTGACCGGCGTGCGGACGAAGTGGGCGACCGGGCGGCGGCCGCGCACGACCAGGTCCCGCACGATGTGGTCGAGCAGGACCGCGCCCACGCCCCTGGACATCACCCGGCACGACATCAGCAGCAGTTCCAGCACGGCGTCGGGGTCGGCGTGGGCGACCACCGCCAGGCCGATCGTGCCGTGCTCACCGAAGCGGTCGGTCAGGCTCGCCACCTGCACCTCGTGCCGGTCGGACGCGCACAGCGCACGCAGTTGGGCCATGTCGAACGTGCGGCCGGTGGTGTTGAGCTGGTGGGTGCGCACGGTCAGCTCGTGGGCGCGGGCGAGGTCGTCGTCACCGGCGTGGCGCACCGTCATGACGAGGCCGAGCGAGGCCAGGAACTCGGCCGGGGAACCGGTGAAGTCCCGTTCGGCGGTGCTGCGTTCGCGCTCGGCCAGGTACCTGCTCCGGCGGTGCCGCGACTCGTCGGTGACGTACGGTGGCCGGAACTCCGGTCGGGCGGCGAGCCCGGCGACCTGTTCGGCGCGGTAGCAGCGCACCATCGGCAGGGCGGCCGCCACCTCGGCCCGCTCCACGTCGTCGTTGTCGGCGAACGCGATGGTGTCCAGGCCGATGTTCAGCTCGCCGGCGATCCGCCGGATCGCGTCGGACTTGGCGCCCCAGCCGACGTCCAGCACGCAGAACAGGTCGGCCAGGCCGTGCTCGGCCAGGTGGGCGGCGGCGGTGGCGTGGTCGCCGCGGCTGGCCACCGCGTGCAGGATGCCCCGCCGGTCCAGGGCGCGGAGCGTGTCGACCGCCGCGCGGAACGGGTGTGGCCGGTCGCCCTCCAGCACCACCCCGTCCCACAGGGTGTCGTCGAGGTCCCACACCAGGCACTTGACCGTGCTCATGACCACCGCCGCAGCGCGTAGTCACCGAGGTGCTGTTCGGCCACCTCGTCCGAGCCCTCGATGATCCGCATCACCTTGGCGTCCCGGTAGAACCGGCCGACCGGGCTGTCCTCGGCGCACCCGGCCGCGCCGTGCACCTGCACGGCGAGTTCGCTCACCGTCGACGCGGCCCTGGCCGCCGTGTACTTGGCCAGCACGGTCTCCGCGATCGCGTCCGGCTCACCGTTCTGGCGCAGCACGGCGGCATGGGCACACACCTGCCGTGCCGATCGCACGGCGGCGAGGCACCGGCCGAGCAGTGCCCGTACGGCTGGGTGGCCGGCCAGCCGCACGGTGCCCTGCACGCGGCCGGCGGCGTGCGCCGTGGCGTAACCGAGGCACGCCTCGGCCATGCCGACGCAGCCCCAGGCCACGGTGAACCGGCCGTGGTCGAGCGCGGTGCCCACCACGTGCGACCGGCCGAAACCGGGCGGCGCCAGCATGTTCTCGACCGGCACCAGCACGTCGTCGAAGTGGATGTCGGCGAGTTGGGCGGCGCGCATGCCGAGCTGGCCGCGTACCGGCCGCATCCGGGTGCCCGGTCGGTCGGCCTCGACGAGCACGGTGACCGGGCGCCCGGCGAGGTCGGCGAGCACCAGCAGGACGTCCGCGATCTGGCCGGACGTGACCCACACCTTGTGACCACGCAGGCGCAGCCCGCCCGCCGTCCGCTCCGCCCGGGTGACCACCGCGGACAGGTCGCTGCCGGCGCCCGGTTCGGTGGCGGCGAACCCGGCCAGCAGTTCGCCGCTGGCCAGGCCGGGCAGCCACCGGCAGCGTTGTGCCGCGGTGCCCCAGCGCAGCACGGCCGCGGCCACCATGCCCTGCACGGTCACCAGTCCACGCAACGCGCTGCACACACCACCGAGCTGCGCGCACAGCTCGCCGAGCTCGGTCTGGCCGCGGTCACTCCCGCCGTACCGCCGCGGCAGGTCGGCGGCGAGCAGGCCCGCCCCGGCCATCGTGCGGATGACCTCGCCGGGCACGGCGCCGCACCGGTCCCACTCGGCGGCCTGCCCGCGAACCGAGTCGGCGAACGCGGCATTGTCCACCGTGGTCACGATTGGGCGGAACGCTTGCGCCGCACGAATTCGGCGGTCCGGTGCATCGTGCGGAAGTTGTCCAGGTCGAGGTCTTCCACCTCGACGGTGATGCCGAACCGCCGCTCGACGTGCGCCACCAGCTCCAGCGCCAGCAGCGAGTTCACCAGCCCGACGGCGAAGTAGTCCTCGTCCGGGCCGGGCACGTGCCCGGCCGTCACCGGTGCGAAGAAAGTCCGGAGGTCCGCGACGATGTCATCGATTGGGGAAAGCCGGCCAGTCACGTCACCTCCCTGGTCGACACTGCGAGCGAAGGTAACACGGTCGCGAGTGCACCAGCAGCACTGAACGGAGTAATCGAGCCGCCGGTATTTCGCTCTACTGTGGAGATCGAATTTCGTTGATCTGTAAGGAATCGCGCCGCCCATTCGGACGCTTGCCGGTACCGGGTCGCGCTGCGAGCATGGGTTGCTCCGCCGCCGGGACGGTGGTCGGGAGAATATTTCACTTTCATATCCGGATAGTGGCTTATGACTGTCGCAAGTGGACATGGCGACGACGGTATCGGTCTGCTGGCCGACTGGGCGGAGCGGGACCCGGACGCCATCGCCGTGGTGCACGACCGCGACCGGCTGACCTTCGCCGAGTTGGCGGCCCGCAGCGAGCGGGTGGCCGCGCGGCTGGTGGCCGCCGGTGTCCGGCCCGACCATCTCGTCGGCCTGCTCGTCGAGCGTGGCGTGGACATGGTCGTGGCCGTGTTCGCCGTGCTGCGGGCCGGTGGCGCCTACGTCCCCGTCGAGCCGCGGGACCCGGTCGCCCGGCAGGAGTCGCTGCTGGCCGACGCCGGGGTCCGGCTGGTGCTGACCCAGCGTGAGCTGGCCGGCACGTTGCCGGGAAGCCGCTCGGTGGTGTTCGTTGAGGACGACGCACCGGACGCGGGCGTCGTGCCGTGGCCGGACGTCAGTCCGGACAATCTGGCGTACGTGATGTACACGTCCGGGTCGACCGGCCGGCCCAAAGGCGTGATGGTCACCCGCCGCGGGCTGGCGAACCTGTTCGCCGGCCACGCCGGGCTGTTCGCCGATCCGGCCGGCAGGCTGCGTGTCGCGCACACGGCCGCGCTGTCGTTCGACGCGTCCTGGATGCCGTTGCTGTGGCTGCTGGCCGGGCACGAACTGCACGTGGTCGACCGGGACGTCCGGCTCGACCCGCACGCGATGGTCGAGTACGTGGCCACCCACCGCATCGACGTGCTCGACGAGACACCGGCCTACCTGCACGCACTGCTGCGGGCCGGACTGCTCGACCGGGCACACCGGCCCGCCGTGGTGGTGACCGGCGGTGAGGCGGTGGACGCGGCTCTCGGTGCGGCGCTGCGCGCGGCCGGGGTGCGCGCCCACAACGGCTACGGCGTCACCGAGTCCACAGTGGAGAGTCTGCTCTGCCCGGCCGCGGTGTCCGGTGGCGCGGTGCTCGGCGCTCCGCTGCCTGGCGTGCGGGCGTACGTGCTGGACGCCGCGCTGCGGCCGGTCGAGCCGGGTGATACGGGTGAACTGCACCTCGCGGGACCGGGACTGGCCCGCGGCTACCTGGGCCGGGCCGGCGCGACCGCGGCCGCGTTCGTCGCCGACCCGTTCGCCGCTCCCGGTGACCGGATGTACCGGACCGGTGACCTGGTCCGCGGGCGGCCGGACGGCCGGTTCGACTTCCTCGGCCGTGCCGACGACCAGGTGGCGGTGCACGGCGTGCGGATCGAACCGGGCGAGGTGGAGGCCGCGTTGCTGGCCCACCCGGCAGTGGCCGGCGCGGCCGTGGTGGCCCGGCGATCCGAGTCGGGCCACCACCTGGTGGGCTACGTCGTGCCGGCCGGGCGGTGCGCCCCCGATCCGGACGAGCTGCGCGCCTTCCTGGCCGAGACGCTGCCCGGCCACCTGGTCCCGGCCCGGATCGTGCCGCTCGCCGAACTGCCGCTGACCCGCACCGGCAAGGTGGACCGCGACGCGCTGCCGGCGCCCCCGGACACCGGCGATCCCGGCCCCGCGCCCGCGACCCCGGCCGAGGAGCTGGTCGCGCGGGTCTGGTGCGCGGTGCTCGGGTTGGGGCGCGTCGGCGTGGACGAGGACTTCGTGGGGCTGGGCGGGGATTCCATCCACGCGATGCTGGTGGTGGGCGCGCTGCACCGCCGGCAGGGGACGGTGCTGCCCGCCCGAGCGGTGTTCGAGCACCGCACCGTTCGCCGGCTCGCCGCCCAGCTCGGCCGCGCGGACCCGGACCACGCGGTGACCACCGCACGCGACGCTGCCCGGCCGCTGTCGTTCGGCCAGCAGCGCCTGTGGTTCCTCGACGAGTTCGCACCGGGCGGCGCCGAGTACAACACCTGTGCCGCGTTCCGCCTGCACGGGCCGGTGGACGTGCCGGCGTTGACCACGGCGCTGGACGGTCTCGCGCGGCGGCACGAGTCGCTGCGCACCACGTTCCACACCGTGCGCGGCCGGCCCACGCAGGTGGTCAGCCCGCGGATCACCGTGCCGTTCGACGTCGTGGCGAGCGATCCGGCGCGACTCGACCAGGACCTGCTCGCCCTGGTCACCCGCCCGTTCGACCTGCGGCGGGGTCCGCTGGTGCGGGCAGCGCTGCTCGGCCTCGGCGACGGTGCGCACCTGCTCGTCCTCACCATGCACCACATCGTCACCGACGGCTGGTCGATGGGTGTGCTCGCCGGCGAACTGGGCACGCTCTACTCGGCCGAGGTGCGGGGCGAACCGGCCACGTTGCCGGCGCTGCCCCTGCGGTACGCCGACTTCGCCGCGTGGCAGCGGGACCGGCTGGCCGGGCCGGCGGTGGACGAGCAGATCGCCTACTGGGAACGGCAACTCGCCGGTGTCCCCGCGGTGGAACTGCCCACCGACCGGCCACGGCCGGTGGTGCGCACGTCCGCCGGCGCGCTGTACCGGTTCACCGTGCCCGCGTCGCTGACCGACGGACTGGTCCGGCTCGGCCGCTCGCGGCGCGCCACCCTGTTCACCACCCTGGTCGCGGCCGTGCAGGTGCTGCTCGCCCGGTACGGCGGGCAGCGGGACGTCGCCGTCGGCACGGTGACCTCCGGCCGGTCGCGGGTCGAACTGGCGGAGATCGTCGGGTTCTTCGTCAACACCGTGGTGATCCGGTCCCGGGTAGACGGCTCGGTCTCCTTCGCCGACTTCCTGACCCAGGTGCGGTCGACCGTGCTGGACGCGATGAGCAACGACGAGGTCCCGTTCGACCGGCTCGTGGAACTGATCGCGCCCGAGCGGGACGCCAGCCGCTCGCCGCTGGTGCAGGTGATGATCGTGCTGCAGAACGCGCCCTCGGCGCCGCCGCGGCTGGCCGGCCTGCGGGTCGAGGACGCCGACCTGCCCCGCGCCCACTGCCTGTTCGACCTGACCTGCGAGTTCGAACAGCGGGACGGCGCGCTGGCCACGACCTTCGAGTACAGCACCGACCTGTTCGACGCGGCCACGATCCGGCGGCTGGCCGGGCACCTGCTCGTCCTGCTCGCGGCGGTCGTGGCCGAGCCGGCCCGCCCGCTGGCGCGGCTGCCGCTGCTGTCCACCGCGCAACGCCACGAAATGCTCGTCGACTGGAACGGCGTGCCCGTGCCCGCCGAGCGCTGCGTGCACGACGTGTTCGCCGAACGGGCCGCCGAGCGACCGTCCGCCACCGCGATCACCGCCGGCGGCGTGGCGTTGACCTACCGCGAACTGGACACCAGGGCGAACCGGCTGGCGCACGCACTGGTCGCGCGAGGCGCCGGGCCGGACGTCCGGGTGGGTGTGTGCCTGCCGCGTTCGGTCGACGCGGTGGTGGCCATGCTCGCCGTGCTGAAGGCGGGCGCCGCCTTCGTCCCGCTCGACCCCGGCGACCCGGGGCCGCGGCTGGCCTGGCTGCTCGCCGACTCCGGGACGAACCTGGTGCTCACCCGGCGCGCGTCGGGCCACCGGCTACCCGGCGGCATCGCCGTGCTCTGCCTCGACGACGACTGGGACCGCGGCTGTCCCGACCACGCACCGGACGTGGCGGTGCGGCCGGACAACCTGGTGTACGTCATGTACACGTCCGGTTCGACCGGCCAGTCGAAAGGCGTGCTGACCGAGCACCGCTCGGTGACCCGGCTGTGCGCCGACCCGCACGTCCGGCTCGGCCCGGACGACGTGCTCGCCCAGTACGCGCCGCTGGCTTTCGACGCCTCGACGTTCGAGATCTGGGGCGCGCTGCTGTCCGGAGCGCGCCTGGCGATCGGCCCGGCGGGGGTGTTGTCCGTGGCCGAATTGGGGGAGTTCCTGCGCGCCGGGGAAGTCACCGCGCTGTGGCTGACCGCGGGCCTGTTCCACGAGGTCGCCGCGGCCGACGTGGACGTCTTCGGCGGGCTCAGGCGGCTGGTGTGCGGCGGGGACGTGCTGTCGCCGCACCAGTGCGGCCGGGTGCTGCGCCGGTTCCCGCACCTCGAACTGGTCAACGGCTACGGTCCCACCGAGGGCACGACTTTCTCGACGTGCCACCGGATCGCCGACGCGCACGCGGATTCCGCCGTGCCGATCGGCCGGCCCGTCGCCGGCACCCGCTGTTACGTGCTGGACCGGGACCTCAACCCGGTGCCGGTCGGTGTGCCGGGTGAGCTGTACGTCGGCGGCAGCGGCCTGGCCCGCGGCTACCTCGGCCGGCCCGGGCTGACCGCGCAGCGGTTCGTGGCCGACCCGTTCGGTTCGGGCACGCGGCTGTACCGGACCGGGGACGTGGTGCGCTGGCGGCCGGACGGCGTGCTGGACTTCGTCGGCCGGACCGACGACCAGGTCAAGATCCGCGGCTTCCGGGTGGAACTGGGCGAGGTCGAGACGGCGCTGCGGCGGCACGCCGGCGTCGCCGAGGCCGTCGTGCTGGCCCGCGAGGACACCCCGGGACACAAACGCCTGGTCGGCTACGTGGTCACCGGTGGCCGGGTGAGCGCCGCCGAACTGCGCGCCCACCTGGAGGCGGAACTGCCGGGCTACCTGGTCCCGGCCGATCTGGTGGAGCTGGACCGGTTGCCACTGACGGCGAACGGGAAGGTCGACCGCGCCGCGCTGCCCATCCCTCAGACCCGCTCCACCCGGGCCTACGTGCCGCCCCGCGGCCCGGCCGAGGAGGCGCTGGCCGGGGTGTGGGCGCAGGTGCTCGGCGTGCGGCGGGTGGGCGCCGAGGACAACTTCTTCGACCTCGGCGGCGACTCGATCCTCAGCATCCAGGTGGTGTCCCGGGCGGCGCAGCTCGGTCTGCGGCTGACCGCCAAGGACGTCTTCCTCCGGCAGACGCTCGCCGCGCTCGCCGCGTGCGCCACCGCGGAGCGGCCCACCGTCCACGACGCCGGGCCGGTCTGCGGCCCGGTGCCGCTGTCACCGGCCCAGCACTGGTTCTTCGACACCGTGACCGTCCACCCCGGACACTTCAACCAGTGGGTCGCGGTGGACCTGCCCGGCGACGTGGACCAGGACGCGCTGCGGGCGGCCGTGCACGCGCTGGCCCGTCACCACGACGCGCTGCGTGCCCGCTTCACCCAGGTCGACGGGCAGTGGCGGCAGGACAACGCCGACCAGATGGACGTGTTCGGCGAAATGTCCACATCGGACACCTTCGACCTCGGGTCCGGACCGCTGTTCGCCGCGGTGCTGACGCCGCCCGCGCGGCTCGTTCTGCTCGCGCATCACCTCGTCGTGGACGGGGTGTCGTGGCGGATACTGGTGTCCGACCTGGTCACCGCGTACCGGCAGGCCGCGGCCGGGGAGCCGGTGGATCTCGGGCCGCGCACCACGTCCTTCCGGGACTGGTGCCGGCGGCTGCGCGAGCACGCCACCGGCGGCGGCTTCGCCGACCAGCTCACCTACTGGGCCGGCGCGACCGAAGGAGCCGGCGCCGCACCCGACGGCCCACCGCTGCCGCAACGGACGTGCACGGCCCGGCTGCCGGCGGACCACACCCGCGCGTTGCTGCACGACGCCGCCGCTGCCTACCGCACCCGTCCGGACGACCTGCTGCTCAGCGCGCTCGGGCGGGTGCTGTCCCGGTGGACCGGACACAGCCGGATCTGCCTGGAACTGGAGGGGCACGGCCGTGCGGACCTGTTCGACGGGGTCGACCTGTCCCGCACCGTCGGCTGGTTCACCGCGCTGTACCCGTTCACCGTGCGGGTGCCCACCGGTGGCTGGGCCGAGGTGGTCAAATCGGTGAAGGAGCAGCTGCGGGCGGTGCCCGACCGGGGCGTCGGCT
>DATEPR010000427.1:0-14566 GCA_035273045.1 Pseudonocardiaceae bacterium
TCCGGGGTGCGGTACGTCGCTTCGGCGGTCGCGGTGGCCGACGCGGTGGCCGCGTCGCCGGTGCTGCGGCTGGTGGGTGTCGCCGGGTACGAGGGCGCGCTGGCCGGCGCCGGTCCGACGGCGGACGGGCTGGCGCTCATCACCCGCTACCTGGAACTGCTGCGGTCGGTGGTGGCACGGCTGTCGTTCGACGTGCCCGAGGTGATCGTGACGGCCGGCGGGAGTGCGTACTTCGACGTGGTCGCCGAAGTGCTGACCCGGCCGTGGCCGACCGGGCCGGCCGTGCGGCCGGTGCTGCGCTCCGGGGCCTACGTCACCCACGATTCCGGCTTCTACCAAGCGGTTTCGCCACTCGGCGAGTCGGTCCGGCTGGCCGACGCCGAGCCGTTCCGGGCCGCGGCCACCGCATGGGCGCAGGTGACCTCCCGGCCGGAACCCGGCCTGGCGCTGGCCACGATGGGCAAGCGGGACGTGCCGTTCGACATGGGTTTGCCGGTGCCCAGGCTGGTGCGGACACCGGCTGGTGACGTGTCGCCGCTGGCCGGGTGGCGGGTGACGAAACTGGCCGACCAGCACACGTTCCTGGCGCCGGACGGCGAGGACGCGCCGCTCGCGGTCGGCGACTGGGTCGGGTTCGGTTTGTCCCATCCGTGCACGATGTTCGACAAGTGGTCGCTCATCCCGGTGGTCAGCGGGACCACCGTGGTCGATCTCGTGCGCACCTACTTCTGATGCACGACATCGTGTTCGCCGGCGCTCTCGTGCTGGACGGCACCGGCCGGGCGGACCGCGTCGGTGGGCGTGTCCGGCGCGGTAATCGCGGAGATCGGTGACCGGTTGGGCGGGCGGGTCGTGGTGGACACCGCCGAGCTGGCGCCGCAGGGCACGGTGCGGATGCCGCGGGTGGGCCACCGCCATGGCCGAGGGTGCGGTGGGCATGTCGTCCGGGTTGACCTATCCGCCGGGAATGCGCGGACACGGACGAACTCGTGGCGCTGTGCCGGGTGGTGGCCGAACACGGCGGCTACGGGGGCAGGAGCGCTGGACCACTTCGCCGAGATGATCGACGTGTCCCGGCGGTCCGGGGCACCGCCGCATCTGGCGCACGCCACGACGAACTTCCCGGTCAACGCGGGCGTGCCGGCAAGCTGCTGTCCCTTGTGGATGAATCGGGTCGCGACGTCACCCTGGACACCTACCCGCCCGAATGGGTGTCATGCCGGGCGAACTGTTCCTGGACACGTTGGTCGCCGACGAACTGGGTACGTCTTGTCTCATGCACGTCGACGACGAGGACAACGTACGGACCATCATGCGGCACCGCGCGCACACCGGTGGCAGCGACGGACTGCTGGTCGGCGACCGGCCGCACCCGCGCGGCTGGGGCACGTTCGCCCGCCATCTCGGCCACTACGTGCGCGAACCCGGCGTGCTCGGGCTGGCCGAGTGCGTCGCCCGCCTGACCTCGCGGCCGGCCCGCCGGCTCGGCATGGCCGACCGGGGCGTGATCCGGGAGGGCGCGGCGGCCGATCTGGTGCTGTTCGACCCGGAGACCATCGCCGACACCGCGACCTACGCGCGGCCGCGCCGGCCGGCCACCGGCGTGTACACCGTGCTGGTCAACGGAGTTCGCGTGCTGGCCGACGGGCGGCCGACCGGCGCGCTGCCCGGCCACTCGATCCGGAAGGCGGCGGCGCGTGTTCGTGGGTAGCTACGGTTCGCCCGGGTTGTCCGTGGTCACGCCGGAACTGACGGTCGGCTACGTGCTGCCGGTGGCGGACGTGTCCTGGCTGGTGGCGGACGCGGGGGTGCTCTACGCGACCAGCGAGCACGCCGAAGGCACCGTGACCGTGGTGGAAAACCTTGCCGTGCAACGGGTTCTGCCCACACTGGGGGACGAGCCGACGCACCTGAGCCGGTCCGCGGACGGGCGGTTCCTCCTGGTGGCCAACCACGGTTCGGCGAGTGTCGCGGTGCTGCCGGTGGGTGGTGGGCCGGGTTCGACGGTGGACTTTCCGGCCGGGGCGCGGCCGCACCAGGTGCTCGTCGATCCCAGTGGTGCGTGGGTGCTGGTGGTGGCGCTGGGGTTGGACCTGGTGCTGGTGTACCGGCTGGCCGGCGGGACGCTGGTGGAGCACGGGCGGGTGAACGTGGGGCCGGGGCCTCGGCACCTGGTGTGGCATCCGGACGGGGTGCGCTGTTTCGTGGTGTGCGAGAACGCGCCGGTGGTGGTCGGGTGTTCGTGGGACGCCGGCCGGGGCGAGTTGACCGTCGAGCGGTCGGTTCGGATCGCGGACGGCGGCCATCCCGGTGAGGGCGTGGTGCCGGGCGACGGCCGGTTCGTGTACGTGACGAACCGGGGCGACAACACGATCGTCACGCTCGACCCCGGCCTCGACGTCGTCGACACCGTTGGCTGCGGCGGTGACTGGCCCCGGCACGCGGCCCTGGACGCCGGCGAGCGGTGGCTGTACGTCGCCAACCAGCGTTCCGGCGAGGTGAGCCGGTTGCCGCGCGACCCGGCGACCGGCCGGCTGTCGGAGTCCACCGGCGGTCCCAAGGTCGACGGTGTGGCGGTGGTGCTGCCGTGACCGCGCTCGACCTGCTGCTCCCCCGGCCGGTCACCGCCGACCCTGCCGGTGGGACGCACACCGTCGGGCCGGTGATCGGGGTCGACGACGGCACCGCTCGCGCCGGATCGTGGCTGGCCGGCGTGCTCGGGCTGCGGGTGGCCGAAGACGGGCCGATCCGGTTCCGGCTCGACCCGGCGACCGTGCCGCACGCCGAGGGGTTCCGCCTGGAGATCACACCCGACCAGGCGCTCGTGCTCGCGGCGGACGCCGCCGGCGCGCACTACGCGGCCCAGGCGCTGCGGCAACTCTGCGGGCCGGACGCGTTCCGGGCCGCGCCGGCCGGCGACTGGACGCTGCCGTGCGGGGTGGTCGACGACCGTCCCCGGTTCGGCTGGCGGGGCTGCCTGCTCGACGTGGCACGGCATTTCCGGCCCAAGGCCGACGTGCTGCGGTTCGTCGACCTTCTGGCGGCGCACCGGCTGAACATGCTGCACCTGCACCTGAGCGACGACCAGGGCTGGCGGATCGAGGTGCCCGGCAAGGCACGGCTGACCGAGATCGGCGCGTGGCGCGCCGAGTCGACCGTGGGCAGCCCACCCGCCGGCCGGCTGGACGGCACCCCGCACGGCGGCTACTACACCACGGCCGACCTGCGCGAGATCGTCGCCTACGCGGCCGGCCGCGCGATCACCGTCGTGCCGGAGATCGACGTGCCCGGTCACACCCAGGCCGCCATCGCGGCCTACCCGGACCTCGGCAACACCGGCCGGCAACTGCCGGTGTGGACGTCCTGGGGCGTCAGCGAGAACGTGCTGAACGCCGAAGCGTCTACTGTGGACTTCTTTCGGTCGGTGTTCGACCACGTCGTGGACGTGTTCCCCAGCGCGGTGATCGCGGTCGGCGGGGACGAGGTGCCGACGGCACAGTGGGAGCACAGCGACAGCGCCCGGCGGCGGCTGCCCGAACTCGGCCTGGGCGGCGTCGCCGAGCTGCACGGCTGGTTCGTCCAGCGGATCGTCAACCACCTCGCCATGCGCGGCCGGCGCGCCCTGGGCTGGGACGAGATCACCGGCGTCGGCCCGGTGCCGGACGGCACCGTCATCGCGTCCTGGCGCGGCGAGCAGGCCGGCATCGACGCCGCCCAAGCCGGGTTCGACGTGGTGATGTGCCCGGCGCCGCAGGTGTACCTGGACTACCGGCAGTCCGACAGCCCGGCCGAGCCGGTCCCGATCGGCACTGTCCTCACGCTGGACGACGTGTACCGCTACGAACCGGTGCCCGCCGCGCTCACCGGACCGGCGGCCGGGCACGTGCTCGGTGCGCAGGCCCAGGTGTGGACCGAGTACCTGGACTCGGCCCGCCGGATCGACTACGCGGCGTTCCCCCGGCTCGCCGCGTTCGCCGAAGTGGTGTGGAGCCCGGCCGACCGCCGCGACCTCGCGGACTTCCGCCGGCGGCTGGTGGCCGAGCACCTGGCCAGGCTGGACGCGCTGGGCGTGGAGTACCGGCCGCTCAACGGTCCTCGCCCGTGGCAGCGACGGCCGGGCGTCCCGGGTCGGCCACGCTGAGCCGCCGGCGCACCTCCTCCGTCGCGGCCGCGGTGATCGCCCGGTGGCCGCTGGTCAGGCCGAAGCGCAGGTCGTGCACGGGCGCCAGCCGCCAGTAGTGCCGCAGCCGTTCCGAGTCCACCGGGCGGCCGTAGTCGGCGATCAACTGGTCCAACCGGTCGGCGCCGAGCAGCGGGAGCAGCCCGGCGAAGTCGATCGCCGGGTCGCCCACGGCGGCGTCCTCGAAGTCGATCAGCCCGACGACCCGGCCGGAGTCGTCCACCAGCACGTGTTCCGGTGCCAGGTCGCCGTGCACCAGCACCGGCTGGAAGTCCCAGTCACCGGCCAGCACGGCGGCGAACTCGGCGGCCACCGCACCGGCCAGGTCGGCGTCCAGCGCCGGCAGCACCAGCGACTCGACGTCGGCCCACAGCGTCCGGTAACCGGACCGCCACTCGGCGACCGTGCCCGCGCGGTCCAGCACCGACCGCGCCACTTCCACCGGGAACGAGTGCAGTTCCCGCAGCACACCGGCCAGCGCCCGCCAGCCGTCGGCCTCGGTCAGCCCACGGCCCTCGATCAGCGGGTAGCCGATGCACGTGCGTCCCTCGCCCCACGAGCCGAAGAAGTCCGGCTCCGGCACCCGGAACGACACGCCCGCGGCCAGCTTCGGCAGCAGCGCGGCCTCCCGCCGGTGGGCCGCCGCCACGTCCGCGTTCCGGGCGAACCGCAGGATGTGGTCGCCGCCGACGAGGAATGTGAACGAGCCCCAGCCACCGGGGATGAGCTGGACAGTCGCCATGGGAGGGACGTTAGCGGCGGCCGGGCGGGTACCGTCGCCGAGGTGAACAACGCGATCGCCCCGGCGCGGACCGTGTGCCACGGCTGCCGGGCCGTCAGCTACGAGACGACCAGTGAGGGCGGGACGCACCGGCAGCGGCCGGTGATCCTGGTCGGCGACGGCCAACTGATGCGGGAGATCATGCCGGGGATGATGGTCAGCCAGCCGTGTCCGGTGTGCGGGCGGTCCGACGACGGCGGCTGGGTGCACGGATTCGTGGTGCCCGCGTAGCGCGGGTAGGGTGGCGCCGCATCGATCAGGAGGAGCCCGCATGACCCAGGCCCCGGCGCGCCTGATGTCCGGCACCGAACTGGCCGCGGACATCGTGGCCAGGTCCGCGGAACGTGCCGCCGAGTTCACCCGCCGCACCGGCACCCCGCCGTGCCTGGCCACCGTCCTGGTCGGCGACGACCCGGCGTCCGCGACGTACGTGCGGATGAAGCAGAACCGCAGCCGCAAGGCCGGCATCACGTCCCAGCACGTCGCCCTGCCCGCGGAGACCACCACCGCCGAACTGGTGAAGCGGATCAGGAGCCTGTCCGCCGACCCGTCCGTGCACGGCATCCTGCTGCAACACCCGGTGCCACGCGGCATGGACGAGCGGGCGGCGTTCGAGGCGATCGCGCCGGCCAAGGACGTGGACGGCGTCACCATGCACTCGTTCGCCGCCATGTCGTTCGGCGAGCCGGGCTTCGCGTCCTGCACCCCGCTGGGCATCCTGCGGCTGCTCGACCACTACCAGGTCGGACTGTCCGGCCGGCACGCCGTCGTGATCGGCCGCAGCCCCATCCTGGGCAAGCCGGCCGCGATGCTGCTGCTCGGCCGCGACGCCACCGTCACCGTCTGCCACTCCCGCACCCGGAACCTGCCCGACGTGGTGCGCGACGCCGACATCGTGGTGGCCGCGGTCGGCCGGCCCGAGTTCGTCCGGGGTTCCTGGCTCAAGGACGGGGTCGTCGTGGTGGACGCCGGGTACAACCCGGGCAACGTCGGGGACGTGGCGTTCGCCGAGGCGGCGGAACGGGCCAGCCTGATCACGCCGGTGCCCGGCGGGGTCGGCCCGATGACCATCTCGCTGCTGCTGGAGCAGACCCTCGACGCCGCCGAACGCCAGGCCGGCGCCGGCGCCGGCTGATCACCGGCCGGCGCCGACCAGATTGGCCCCGACGACCGGCCGCAGGAACTGGCCGGTGTAGCTGGTCTCGATCTCCGCGATGTCCTCGGGTGTGCCCTCGGCGATCACCAGACCGCCGCCGGAACCGCCCTCCGGGCCCATGTCGACGATCCAGTCCGACGTCTTGATGACGTCCAGGTTGTGCTCGATCACGATCACCGTGTTGCCCTTGTCCACCAGGCCGTTGATCACGCCGAGCAGTTTGGCGATGTCCTGGAAGTGCAGGCCCGTCGTCGGCTCGTCCAGGATGTACACCGTCTTGCCGGTGGACCGCTTCTGCAGCTCGCTGGCCAGCTTCACCCGCTGCGCCTCGCCACCGGACAGGGTGGGCGCCGGCTGGCCCAGCCGCACGTAGCCCAGTCCGACGTCGACCAGGGTCCGGAGATGCCGGTGGATCGCGTTGATCGGCTCGAAGAACTCGGCCGCCTCCTCGATCGGCATGTCCAGCACGTCCGCCACGGTCTTGCCCTTGTAGTGCACCTCCAGGGTTTCCCGGTTGTACCGGGCGCCCTTGCACACCTCGCACGGCACGTAGACGTCGGGCAGGAAGTTCATCTCGATCTTGATGGTGCCGTCGCCGGCGCACGCCTCACAGCGGCCGCCCTTGACGTTGAACGAGAACCGGCCCGGCTGGTAGCCGCGCACCTTGGCCTCGGTGGTGGCGGCGAACAGCTTGCGCATGTGGTCCCACACGCCGGTGTACGTGGCCGGGTTGGACCTCGGCGTGCGGCCGATCGGCGACTGGTCGACCTGGACCAGCTTGTCCACCTGGTCGACGCCCTTGATCCGGGTGTGCCGGCCGGGGACCTGGCGGGCACCGTTCAGCTTGTTCGCCAGAACCGTGGCCAGGATGTCGTTCACCAGCGTCGACTTGCCGGAACCGGACACGCCGGTGACCGCGACCAGGCAGCCCAGCGGGAACGACACGTCGATGTCGCGCAGGTTGTGCTCGCGGGCGCCCACCACGGTGAGCTGGCGCCGCTTGCTGACCGGCCGCCGGATCGCCGGCAGCGGGATCTCCTTGCGGCGGGACAGGTAGTCGCCGGTCAGCGACCGCTTGTTGGCCAGCAGTTCGGCGTAGGTCCCGCTGTGCACCACCTCGCCGCCGTGCTCGCCGGCGCCCGGACCGATGTCCACGATCCAGTCCGCGGTGCGGATGGTGTCCTCGTCGTGTTCCACCACGATCAGCGTGTTGCCCAGGTCCCGCAGGCGGGTCAGCGTCTCGATCAGCCGGTGGTTGTCCCGCTGGTGCAGGCCGATGGACGGCTCGTCCAGCACGTACAGCACGCCGACCAGGCCGGAGCCGATCTGCGTGGCCAGCCGGATGCGCTGCGCCTCGCCACCGGACAGCGTGCCGGCGGCCCGGTCCAGCGACAGGTACTCCAGGCCGACGTCCAGCAGGAAGCCCAGCCGCGCCTGGATCTCCTTCAGCACCCGGCCGGCGATCATCGACTCGCGCCGGCCCAGCTTGAGGCTGTTCAGGAAGTCGGCGCACTCGCGCACGCTCATCGCGGACACGTCCGCGATCGACTTCTCGCCGTACGTCCGGTGCTCCAGGGTGACCGCCAGGATCTCCGGCTTCAGCCGGGCGCCCTGGCAGGCGGGACAGGGCACCTCCCGCATGTAGCCCTCGTACTTCTCCCGCATGTAGTCGGACTCGGTCTGGTCCTGGCGCCGCTCCAGGAACGGGATCACGCCCTCGTACGAGGCGTAGTACGACCGCTCCCGGCCGTAGCGGTTGCGGTAGCGGACGTGCACCTGGTCGTTCACGCCGTACAGCACGGCCTTCTGCACCTTCGCCGGCAGCTTGCGCCACGGCGTGTCCATCCGGAATCCGATCGTCTCGGCGAGCGAGCCGAGCAGCCGCTGGAAGTAGTCCGCGGTCTGCCCGCCGGACCACGGTGCGATCGCGCCGTCCGCCAGGGACAGCTCGTCGTCCGGCACGATCAGTTCCGGGTCGACCTCCTTGCGCACGCCGATGCCGGTGCACTCGGGGCAGGCGCCGTACGGCGAGTTGAACGAGAACGACCTCGGCTCCAGGTCGGTGATGGTCAGCGGGTGGCCGTTGGGGCAGGCCAGGTTCTCCGAGAAGGTGCGTTCGCGTTCGGCTGAACCGGCCGGCTGGTCGACGAACTCGACGGTGATCAGGCCGTCGGCCAGGCGCAGCGCCGTCTCCACCGAGTCGGTGAGCCGTTGCTTCGCGGACCTCTTCACCGCCAGCCGGTCGATCACGACGTCGATGTCGTGCTTCTCCTGCTTCTTCAGCGTCGGCGGGTCGGTGAGCTGGTGCACCGTGCCGTCCACCCGCGCCCGCGCGTAGCCCTGGGACTGGAGCTGCTCGAACAGGTCGACGTACTCGCCCTTGCGGCCGCGCACGACCGGCGCCAGCACCTGGAACCGGGTGCCCTCGGCCATGCCCAGCAACTGGTCCACGATCTGCTGCGGAGTCTGCCTGCTGATCGGTTCGCCGCAGGTCGGGCAGTGCGGCTTGCCGGCCCGCGCGTACAGCAGCCGCAGGTAGTCGTAGACCTCGGTGATGGTGCCGACCGTCGACCTCGGGTTGCGGTTGGTCGACTTCTGGTCGATGGAGACCGCAGGGGACAGGCCCTCGATGAAGTCGACGTCCGGCTTGTCCATCTGACCGAGGAACTGCCGGGCATACGCGGACAGCGACTCCACGTACCGCCGCTGGCCCTCGGCGAAGATCGTGTCGAACGCCAGGCTCGACTTGCCGGAGCCGGACAGCCCGGTGAACACGATCAGGCTGTCCCGGGGCAGGTCGATGTTGACACCACGCAGGTTGTGCTCGCGCGCACCATGTACGACGAGTCGGTCGGCCACGGCTGTCCCTTCACTGCGGTCTGTGCACGTACACGGGTCGGCTGCGCACGTGACGACGGCGCACGACACGGCCGCAGCCATCGTAGGAGACCGCACCGACAAGAAGAGGCGGAACGTGCGGACCAGGGATTACTCCGGTTCGCTTGTTCGGCCTCTACCGACTGGTACGCGACAAGCCTACGCTGGACCCACCGCCTGCTCATCGCCTCGTCCACCGGGGCAGAGCGGGCGTTGACCCACAGCCTGCGTCCCGGCATCCGCACCCCCATGTACTGGAGCCGCCGTGCCAGCACTACGCACCCCACTTTCCGGTGCCGAGCAGTTCGAAGCCGTCCGGTTCGCCAGCGAGGGACTCGTCGCGGTGAGACGGGCCTCCGCCGTGCTGTGCGCCACGGTCGACGAACTGGACGACGCCGCCCTCTTCGCGCCGACCCGGCTGACGGGCTGGACCAGAGGCCACGTCGTCAGCCATCTCGCGCGCAACGCCGACGGGCTGGTTAACCTGCTGAACTGGGCACGGACCGGGATCGAGAGCCCCATGTACGCGAGCCCGGCCGACCGTGACGCGGACATCGAGGAGGGCGCCAACCGGATGGCCAGGGTGCAGCAGGAGGACCTGCGGGCAGCCGACGAGCGGTTCTTCATGGCCACCGAGGTGATGTCCGAGACCGACTGGGAGGCGCGCGTCGTCAACACCCAGGGCGCGACGATCGGGGTGTACCTCGTGCCGTGGATGCGGCTCACCGAACTGCTCGTGCACCTGGTCGACCTGGACGCCGGCAAGGGGTTCGACGACGTCGTCGACCTGGCCGGCGAGCAGACCGCGCAGCTGATCGACTACGTGGCCAGCCGCTACGACGACCGGCCGGCCATCCCGTCGGTCCGGCTCGCCGTGGACCTCCCGTCCGGTGACCAGGGCACCTGGCTGCTCGGCGACACCGGCGGCCCGCACGAGGTGCGCACCGCCGCCGCGCCCGCGCTCGCCTGGCTGACCGGCCGGACGACCGAGGAGATCCAGCCCGCCCTGCCTGCCTGGCTGTGATCGGCGGGCACGGGCTACTAGGGTCGCGTTCGTGGACGTAGCGGAGGAATACACAGGTCATGTCGAGCAGGGCGGCACCCCCGCCCGGCGGCGGTGCAACGGGCTGACGATCACCAAGATCTCGGTCGGCCCGATGGACAACAACGCCTACCTGCTCGTGTGCGGGTCGACCAACGAGGCGTTGTTGATCGACGCGGCGAACGACGCCGACCGGCTGTCCGACCTGATCGGCTCCGGCCCCGAACGCCCCAGCCTGCGCACCATCGTGACGACCCACCAGCACGCCGACCACTGGCAGGCACTGGGCGCCATCGCCGGCGCCTTCGGCGCCAACACCGTCGCGCACCCCGACGACGCCGGCCCGCTGCCCGTGCCCACGGACCAGTTGGTGCGGCACGGGGACCTGGTCCGGGTCGGCGACTGTGAGCTGGAGGTCATCCACCTGCGCGGCCACACGCCCGGCTCGATCGCCCTCGTGTACCACGAGCCTGGCGGCCACCCGCACCTGTTCACCGGCGACAGCCTGTTCCCCGGCGGCGTGGGCAACACGCAGAAGGACCCGGAGCGGTTCGAGTCGTTGATCAACGACGTGTCGGAACGGATCTTCGACGTCCTGCCGGACGACACCTGGTTCTACCCGGGCCACGGCGACGACTCGACCCTGGGTGAGCAGCGCCCGCACCTCCCGGAGTGGCGCGAGCGCGGCTGGTAGCACGGCCCGTCCCACGTACGGTCGCGGCCGCCCCGGAATTCCGGAGCGGCCGCGACCTGTATCCGCAGCGATCGGCTAGTTGCCGCTGCTGCCGCCTTCTCCGCGTGACATGGATTCCCAATCGTTAGAGTGATAGACCCACCGATCGGGTTGATCGCCACAACAACGATATGCCGTAGTTACCCCGTGGATAACACCTTTCGGTGAATGTGTGCTCCACGGTGTCCGCGACGATGGGCAGCAGATGTGGGTCGCCGTCGGGTGGCCGGATACGCCGCTCGCGTTCGGTCTGCTCGGCGTACCACCAACACGCTTCGGGCACTTCGGTGCCGTCGAACCGGATGCGTATCGTCAGTCCGCTGACCGGCACGCAACCGTACAACAGCCGGCCCGGCGCGATGCCGTGGTGATCGACCTCGACATTGACCCACAACCGATCCTGCCCCAGGTTCTCGTCAACGGCCTCCGACGCGAAGTAGTGGTGCTCGTCCCGACTCAGTGTCCGGGGGAATATAAGCCTGGTGATCGCCGAATCGCGGTAACGCCCCGCAGGATCTTCGACGAGACAACCCCAAAGTGGACGAATCGGAATGTCGTCGGCATGGCGGTGCCAGCCGGCGATCGACGTCGCCAGGTACCCGTCGACGCCATCCGCGCGTGCGGTGACAAGTCGCTCGGTGATCCGTCGGTGAACGGCTCGCCCCTTCATGATGACGTTCGTCACGAACAGCTCCAGGAACACCGGCTGTGCGCCCGGTGACGGATGGTGGTCGCCGTTCGTGGCCTCGGTCGCCATGAGCCGGCGCCCTGCCATCGGTTCCGCCGTCCTGGCGGCCTCCGCGAGCGCGGCCCAGCCGGAGCCGTCCGCGGTGAGCGCGTCGGCCTGTTCCTGGAGCATCGGAGCCAGTTTCTCCCGAACCCCTCGCCGCCAGGCCTGGTGCATCGGTGTCGTGGTGCTGGGCGGCGGGTCGCCGAACACGTCCGTCAGGACCATCAACTGACGGAAGCGGCCTTCCAGCGTCGATCTCCAGGTGGTGATCTCGGGGAGTCGCCGCAGCCGGAAGGCGGCGAACAGGGCGTTCTGCTGCCGGGCGTCGTCCGCCGAGCCGACCCGGTCGATGCCGTGAATGACCAGGCCCCAGGCGGCCAGTGCTCGGCTTTCCGTGGTGCCGCCGGGCATCGACTCGGTCGGTGCCACCAATGGGGCGAGGTAGTCGGCCGAGTCGCTGCGCGGATCGTTCAGCGCGTGGTTGATCAGGTCCAGCGGCAGAGCGTGCTTTCTGGTGGCCATCCAGCGCAGCGCCCGTTCCATGGCGGACTGGGTCGCGCGGGCATTCTCGGTCACCGTTCCTCCGGCCGGCGATCGGTGACAACGATCGACCACGACCGACGGTAACAGGCGAGCTACGACAATGAAGGACAATTGTTGGTCAGATGATGGCCGGGAAAAACGTCAGTTGGCCGTGAATGATCGGACAATATTCATGCACGCGCATCCACCGTATCGCTTACCGTTGACTACACAGGGTCGGGGGCGGAAGGAGACGCGCATGAACAGCGTTCTCCCAGCCGGGCGGCGGCCCGGATTCGTCGGCACAGCCGGTAACCGGAGGAATGAGGCGGTGCGCCGGTACGTCGCGACGTTGCTCGGGATCGGATCACCAGAACAGTTGGCGGCATCGCTGATCGAACGGGCCTCGCTGTCCGGTGGCCGGGTCGAGTCGCACGAGTTCGGCCGCGACCAACATTCGTCCGCGTCGGCGGGCGCGATGCTGTTCGGAATGGCCGGCATCCCGTTGATTTCCGACGACGTGCTGGCTCCGTTCTTCCGCAGGGTGGCCGGACTGGTCCGGTTGAACGGCACCGTCCACGGCCACGACGGCCAGTACGTTTCGTCGGCGTCATCCTGGTCCATCGCCCAGGTGTTGCTCGGGCTGCTGGTGGGTGCGCGACGGTTGGACATGCACATTCCCCGGCTGCACAGGATGGTCACCACGTTGACCCGCCTCCAGGACCGGGACAGCGGCGGCTGGGCGCTGCGCGCGGACGAACTGCCCCGGCCGGCGTTCTCGTTCTATCCCGCTCTCGCGCTGGCACGGGTGTGGCGATCGGGCCTGGAACGCAGCGACCAACTGGCCAGGTCACTGGCCGGCACGGCCGACTATTTCGTCCGGTGCCTGCGGTCGTCGACCGCGCCGGTCGAGGAGTTGCTGCTGGCCTTGCGAGCGCTGACGATCGTGACCCGGGCACTGGTCGGCACGGGGTTGATCCTCAGTGACCTGGACCTGACGGAAACCGCGGACTCCTTGCGGGACCGCGCGTGCAGCTCGCGTCACGGTCTTCTCCTGCGCGACCTGCCGATCTTCACCTACAGCCAGCCGTTCTGGCACATGACGCTGTGGCGCCCGCTGACCTGGCTGACGATCCGGGGGCACGCCTCACCGCTGTCGCCGCTGGACGCGCTGCTCGGCCACGAACTGGTGGGCGCGTTCAACCACGACGTGCGCGCGTGGTGCGGCCCCGGCGAGGCGAACGCCAGCAACGGCGCCTCCTGGCCGTCCGCGCTGGCGCTGGCCGGCACGTTCCTGCTGGCGTCCGACCTGGTGCGGCACGAAATCACGGTCGACCAGTGGCTGAACAGGTGCCGGGAGTTGCAGAGCGACGCGTTCGAGTTCGACGTGGCGATCTCGTTCGCCGGCGCCGACCGCGCGATAGCCAGCGAGATCAACGTGGTGCTCCGCAATGCCGGTTACCGGGTCTTCTACGACGACGAACAGCGGCATCGAATGCTCGGCGAAGACCAGGCCGAGTACCTGCAGGACATTTTCCTGCGGCGCTGCCGCTACGCCATTGTCGTGGTGTCCGGTGACTTCCTCCGGTCCAAGTGGGCCGGCAACTGGGAATGGCCGGCCATGCGGGCGAGGATGCAGTCACAACGAGGCGCCTACGTGCTGCCGTATCTGGTGGACGACGACGTCAGCCTGCCGGGCCTGAATCCGACGATCGGCTTCGTCACCCTCGACCAGCTTCGGCCGTGGGAGTTCGCCCAACTCGTGGTGCGGAAGTTGCGCACTCCGCCGGAAAGCCGGGATCTCGACAACTGACCATTCGGCGACCCGCCGTCCCGGGTTCGCCAGGCCGACGTTTCCGGTCGTTATCGTGTCGCGGTGCGCGACGATACGGCGTCCGATCGGGACGTGCTGGCGAAGACCGAGGACTATGTCCGCGGTCAACTCGGCTCGGAACCCACCGGGCACGACTGGTGGCACGCCGACCGCGTGCGTTCGCTGGCGAAACACATCGCGGCACACGAAGGCGCCGACATGTTTGTCGTCGAACTCGCGGCGCTGCTGCACGACGTGGCCGACGCCAAGTTCACCGGTTCCGACGGAACCGGACCACGGGCGGCCCGGGAATGGCTCGGCTCGCTTCCGGTCGAGCCCGGCACGGTCGAATCCGTGGCGACCATCATCGAACGCATGTCCTACAAGGGTGCGTTGGTCCCCGAGGAACCGCTCTCGGTGGAGGGCCGATGCGTTCAGGACGCGGACCGGCTGGACGCCATGGGCGCCATCGGCATAGCGAGAACGTTCGCCTATGGCGGCTATGTGCGCCGGCCCCTGCACGACCCGGAGACACCGGCCGAAACGCACGCCACCGCGGACGCCTACCGGAACAACGTCGGTACCACGATCAACCATTTCCACGAAAAGCTGCTGCTGCTCAAGGATCGCCTGCACACCGAGCCGGCGCGGCGGATCGCGGAACAACGACACGACTTCATGATGCTGTTCCTGGACCGGTTTCACGACGAGTGGCATTTGGGACGGTCAGAC
>DATEPR010000428.1:0-6718 GCA_035273045.1 Pseudonocardiaceae bacterium
CCGGCCGAGCCCGGCCGGTTCGACGTGCTGCCGCTGGTCGTGGAGACCGCGCACGAGGGTCCGCGGCTGTTCGACGTGCCCCCGGAGGCCGCCGTCGAGGTGGCGCTGCACCATCCCGACCTGCCGTGGTTCGCCGAACTCGGCCTGCGCTGGCCGGCGGTGCCGGTGGTGGCCAACATGACGCTGACCATCGGCGGCGTGCGGTATCCGGCGGCGCCGCTGAACAGCTGGCACGTGGGCACCGAGATCGGCACCCGTGGCCTGGCCGACGAGGCCGCGTACGGCGTGGCCCGCGAGGTGGCCGCCCGGCTCGGCCTGGACACGTCGGCGGAGCGGACGCTGTGGCGGGACCGGGCCACCGTGGAGCTGAACCGCGCGGTGCTGCACTCGTTCGACACGGCCGGCGTGACCGTCACCGACCACTACGCGGAGGCCCGGCACCGGTTGGCGTGGCTGCGGTCCCGGCAGCGGGCCAACGCGCACCGGCCGACGTTCCGCGCGACACCCGAGGACACGCTGCGCGCCCGGGCAGGCGGCCCGCCCCGGTTCGCGCCGGCGTCACCCGGCAATGGAGTGGCCGACGGCGATCCGTCGGGCGGAATCCGGCTGGTCGGCGCATAGTTGTCGGGTGTCCTCCACTGTCCGTAGTGTCCTGGTTCTCGTCGGTTGCCTCACCGCGCTCGCGGTGGCCGGCGTGCTGGCCACGACGGCGCTGCGGTCGGCGACGGTGGCCCCGACGCAGTTGGCCACGGCTCCGGTCGTGGTCGACGCCAACGAGTCGTCCGGCGCGGCCCGGCTGACCGTGCTGGCGCCGGTCTGGTTCGACTCCGGTGGCGGGCGGCGGCAGGTGGCGGCGGGCACCGAGTTCACCACGGCGAGCGCGCTGCTGGCCGACGCGCTGCACACGCACGGCGCGGTGGGTGTCGGCGACACGCTCCGCTGTGCCATGCGAATCAGCATCTCCCAGGGCGAACCGGTGATCGACCTGGTCCGCTGCGAGCGGGCGAAAACCAGTCCACGCGGGTAGGCCCGTCCCTGGCAGGATCACGGGGATGACGAGCGCCGTCCGCCTGCACGCCCCCGTCGTCCTCCCGTGCGACCCTGCCTGTTCCGTGCTGCGGGACGCCGTGGTCGACGTGACCGGGGACGGGCGGATCAGTCACGTCGGACCGGCCGCGGCCGCGCCGCCGACCGGCGCACCGGTCCGGCGGTTGACCGGAATCCTGTTGCCCGGCTTGGTGAACACGCACGCGCACACGCCGATGACGCTGTTCCGCGGGATGGGCGGCGACCTGCCGCTGCTGCGCTGGCTGCGCGAGGTGATCTGGCCGGCGGAGGGCCGGCTGCGCGGGTCGGACGTGCGGGCCGGGATGCTGCTGGGCTGCGCCGAACTCCTCCGGGCCGGCGTGACGACCAGCACCGAGATGTACTTCTACGCCGAGGAAGTGGTCGCGGCGGTGCTGGCCGCGGGCACCCGCGTGGTGGTGGGGATGCCGCTGACCGTGACCGACCTGCCGGGCATGGACTGGCGGACGATCATGGACCGGACCGACAAGTGGATCGACGCGGACGGGCTGCGCTCCGGGCCGGCCGACCGGATCGAGGTCAGCTACGGCCCGCACTCGGCGTACGTGCTGCCGCCCGAGGCGCTGCCGGTGATCGCGGCGGCGGCCCGGGAACGCGGCGCCCTGGTGCAGATCCACGTCGCCGAGTCGCGCGAGGAGGACGCCGCGCAGCGGGAGCGGTACGGCTCGGTGCCGGCGATGCTGGCCGAACTGGGCGTGCTGGGCGGCCGGGTGCTGGCCGCACACGCCGTGCATCTGTCCGATGTGGACATCGAGTTGTTCGCGCGGCACCACGTCGGCGTGGCGCACTGCCCAGGTTCCAACGCCAAGCTGGCGTCCGGGATCGCCCGGCTGGCCGACCTGCGGGCCGCCGGGGTCTCGGTCGGCCTGGGCACCGACGGCCCGGCCAGCAACGACGACCTGGACCTGTGGGAGGACATGCGGCTGGCCGGCCTGCTCGCCCGGCTGGCCACCGGGGACGCCACCGCGATGACCGCGGCGGATCTCCTGCTGCTGGCCACCAGGGGTGGCGCGGACGCGCTGGGCCGCACCGACATCGGCGCCCTGGAACCCGGCCGCTGGGCCGATCTGGTGCACGTCGACGCCGACCAGGTCGCGTTCGTCGGCGGCCTGGACGTGCCCGACCCGCAACTGCTGGCGAACCTGGTGTGGGCGGCCGGTTCGCGTGGCGTGCGGGACGTGTGGGTGGCCGGCGAGCCGGTGCTGGCCGGCGGGGTACCCACCGGGGTGGACGAGGCGGCGGCGCTGGCCGACGTCCGGGCCGCCACCGGCCGCCTGCGCTGACGCGCGGTTATCGTCGGGGATGGGAGAAGGGGAGGACGATGCGCACCACGTCACGATGGCTGGCGGCGCTGGTGGTCGCGGTGGGCACGATGCTCGCGGCCGCCCTGCCGGCCGCGGCGAGCACGGCGACGATCCAGGACGACGCCAATGTGCTGAACGTCACCACGGTCCAGAACGAGGCGGCCAGGCTGCCGGTGCCGATCTACATCTGGACCACCACCGAGGACGCCACCAACTCCTCGGCGTTCGACCAGGCAGTCCAGGACAAGGTGTCCGCGCGGACGCCGATCGTGCTGGGCATCAACACCCGGGCGCACCACGAGGCGCTGCGCATCGGCGAGGCCGCCGGCCTGAGCCAGGACGCCGCGAACACCGCCGCGAGCAACGCGAACAGCGCGTTCGACAGCGTGATGCGGTCGCGCAACGACTACACCGGCGCGGTCCAGGCGGCGCTGGGCAGCCTGAAGTCGTCGCTGTCCGGCGTGGGCGAGCGGTCCCGCGGCGGCGGCGTCAGCGTGCTCGGCGCCGTCGTCCTGCTCGTCATCGTGGTCGTCGTGATCGGCGTGCTGGGCAGGGTGTTCCGTGGCTTCCGGCGGTCCGGGCGGATGGGCGGCTTCGGTTTCGGCCGGCGCTACGGCCGCGGGTACGGCCCGCCACCCGGATACGGTCCCGGTTACGGCGGCTATGGCCCGGGCTACGGCCCTGGTTATGGACCTGGCTATGGCCGCGGCGGTGGCATCGGCGCCGGCATCGGCGGTGCCGTCGGCGGCGGCCTGCTCGGCTACGAGCTGGGCAAGATGGCCGGCGAGAACGAGCAGTTCCGCCGGGACGAGATGACGGGCGGCGGCTTCGGCGACGGCGGGTTCGACGGTGGCGACGGCGGCTGGGTAACCGGTCAGGACAGCGACTTCGGTGGCGGTGGCGGCGATTTCGGTGGCGGTGGCGACGGCGGCGGTGGGGACGGCGGCTGGTGAGTCACGGGCCGGGGCGGAACACCACGTCGACCACCTGGGCGTCGTCGGGCGCCCGCACGGCGTAGTCGATCGCCTCGGCCACCGTCTCGACACGTAGGTACCGCTCCGGCCGGTACTCGCCGTCGCCCTCGACGGCCCACACCTCACGCTGCATGTCGGTGTCGGTGCGGCCGGGGAACACCGACGTGACCCGTACGCCGTGCGCGGCCTCCTCGTCGCGCAGCACGTCGGCGTAGGCGCGCAGGGCGAACTTGCTGGCCGCGTACAGGCCCCACTCGGGCCGGCCGCGCAGCCCGGAACCCGAGTTGACCAGCACCACCCGGCCGCGGGCCGCGCGGAGCGCGGGCAGCAGCAGCCGGGTCAGCTCGGCGATCGCCACCACGTTCACGTCCAGTACCCGGCGCCACTCGGCGGCCGGGATCTCGGCCAGCGGCGCCACGGTGACCACCCCGGCGCTGTGCACCAGGACGTCCAGGCGCTCGATGCCGGCGACGGACTTCGCCAGCGCCGCCGAGTCCGTCACGTCGGCCGGACACGGCCGGGCGCCGGGCAGTTCGGCGGCGAGCGCGGCCAGCGCCACGGAGTCCCGGCCACCGAGCAGCACGTCGTGCGTCGCGGACAGCAGCCGGGCGGTGGCCCTGCCGATGCCCCGGGACGCTCCGGTGACCAGCGCCAGCGGCCGGCCGGTGGACTCGACGGTCATGGGGCGCACGGTAACAACCGGCCGCACACCCCCGCCCGGTCAGCTCTCGACGTCACCGGCGATGAACCGCTCCACCGCCTGGTACGCCTCGGCGTCGGAGAACTGCTCCGGCGGCGACTTCATCAGGTACGACGACACGGACACCAGCGGCCCGGCGTGGCCACGGTCCAGTGCGATCTTCGCCGCGCGCACGGCGTCGATGATGATGCCGGCCGAGTTGGGCGAGTCCCAGACCTCCAGCTTGTACTCCAGGTTCAGCGGCACGTCACCGAACGCACGGCCCTCCAGCCGGACGTACGCGAACTTGCGGTCGTCCAGCCAGGGCACGAAGTCCGACGGTCCGATGTGGATGTCGGCGTTCTGCATCTCGTGCGGGATCTGCGACTTGACCGACTGCGTCTTGGAGATCTTCTTGGACTCCAGCCGCTTGCGCTCCAGCATGTTCTTGAAGTCCATGTTGCCGCCGAAGTTGAGCTGGTACGTGCGCAGCAGCTCGACCCCGCGGTCCTCGAACAGCTTCGCCATCACCCGGTGCGTGATGGTGGCGCCGACCTGGGACTTGACGTCGTCACCGATGATCGGCAGCCCGGCGGCGCGGAACTTCTCCGCCCACACCGGATCGGACGCGATGAACACCGGCAGCGCGTTGACGAACGCGACACCCGCGTCGATCGCGCACTGCGCGTAGAACCGGTCCGCCTCCTCCGAGCCGACCGGCAGGTAGGACACCAGGACGTCCACTTCGGCGGCGCGCAGCGCGCCGACGACGTCGACCGGGGCCTCGTCGGACTCGGTGATGGTGTCCCGGTAGAACTCGCCGAGCCCGTCGAACGTGTGGCCGCGCTGCACCACGACGCCCAGCGGGGGCACGTCGCAGATCTTGATGGTGTTGTTCTCGCTGGCCACGATCGCCTCGGACAGGTCCCGGCCGACCTTCTTGGCGTCCACGTCGAACGCGGCGACGAACTCGACGTCCCGGACGTGGTAGTCGCCGAACTGGACGTGCATCAGGCCGGGCACCCGGGTGGCCGGATCAGCGTCCCGGTAGTAGTGCACCCCCTGTACCAGGGATGCGGCACAGTTGCCCACGCCGACGATGGCTACCCGAACGCTACGGCGACGCTCGCCCATACCGGGTCCTCCTTCTCCTCGTTCTCGGACGGCTGACGTTCTTCGGACACCGGAGAGTCGGCGCGGCCTACCGGCCGTCGCCGTCGAGCTCCGCCCGTTCGTGCTCGATCAGCTCGTTGAGCCAGCGCACCTCGCGTTCGCTGGACTCCAGGCCCATCCGGTGCAGTTCCTGGGTGTAGCGGTCGATCTGCTCACCGGCCCTGGCCAGCGCCGCGCGCAGGCCCTCCCGGCGCTCCTCGACCCGGCGCCTGCGGCCCTCCAGAATGCGCATCCGGACCTCGGCCGGCGTCCGCGAGAAGAACGCCATGTGGACGCCGAAACCGTCGTCGTCCCAGGTCTGTGGACCGCCGTCGGCGACGAGCGCGGCGAAGCGCTCCTTGCCCTCCGCGGTGACCCGGTAGACCCGCCTGGCGCGTTTGCCCCAGGTCCGGGTGGCCTTGGCGGCCGCCGGATCGCCCGGTTCCGGATCGGGCAACTCCTCGACGATCAGCCCGGCGCGTTGCAGCCGGCGCAGCGCCGGATACAGCGAACCGTAGGAGAACGCGCGGAACGCGCCGAGCAGGCTGGCGAGTCGCTTGCGGAGCTCGTAGCCATGCATCGGTGCCTCGTGCAGCAGGCCGAGGATGGCGAATTCGACCACGAGTCACCCCCTCACGGCTTGGGTTGTGGACGCCACTATATCGCTTCGATACATCAGAGGTTGTCTCCGAGGGTTGGTGTGACGGATGTCGCTTCGCTCCTGCGCTCGATCGTCGCCGGCGCGACAGCGCGCCCCCGAACGGACCAGCGAGCTGACCGCATCGGCACGTACGCTGTGGGCGTGCGGAACCGACGGCAGGTGGTGGACCACGCGTTGCAGCGCAGGGCGCTGCTCGCCGAGGTCTACTCGGGCCGGGTGGGCACGATGGAGGTCTGCGACGCCAGCCCGTACCTGCTGCGCGCGGCCAAGTTCCACGGCCGGCCCACCGACGTGACCTGCCCCGTGTGCCGGAGGGAACCACTCACCCTTGTGTCGTGGGTCTACGGTGACGAGCTGAAGCACGTGTCCGGTTCGGCACGTACCCCCGAGGAGCTCGCCAGGATGTCGACGATGTTCGGTGAGTTCCGGGTGTACGTGGTCGAGGTCTGCCGCACCTGTAGTTGGAACCACCTGGTGCAGTCATACGTCCTCGGAACCGGAGACAACGACAACCAGGACACCCGCGGCTCGCGCCGGAGAACCGCTTCGGAGTGAGATGCGCCTGATCGGGCAGGCCGACCGCGTTGGTGCGCCGACCGCATGACCACCGAACGCCGTGCCGTCGTTCCCCGGCGACGTCACCGGCGATCTGGGAGGCCCCTTCGTGAACGACCGTGACGATCAGCCACGTGACGCTCAGCCGAGCTGGCCGACGGACAGCGACCCGGACAGCGCTCGGCCCGATCAGCCCGCCGCCCCGGCCGGCGGTGGATCGGACGACACCGAAGCCGAACCCGCGGCTCCGACCCATCCCGCGACACCACCGGCGCCCCCGCCGGCCCGTCCCGCGGCAGCCGGCCCC
>DATEPR010000429.1:0-2293 GCA_035273045.1 Pseudonocardiaceae bacterium
GTGCTGGTCGCCCCGTTCGGCATCGCCACCGCGGGCACCGAACTGCTGCACCCGGTCGCGCTGGCCGCCGGGTTCGGCGTGGCGCTGCTGTCCTCCGTGGTGCCCTACTCGGTGGAACTGGAGGCGCTGCGGCGCATCCCGCCGCGGATCTTCGGCGTCCTGATGAGCCTGGAACCCGCGGTCGGCGCGCTGTGCGGGCTGATCGTGCTCGGCCAGTCGCTGCACCCGGTGCAGTGGATCGCCATCTGCCTGGTGGTGGTCGCGTCGGTGGGCGCCAGCCGGGCGAACGCCACCGCCTGAGCCCTACCTGGCGGCCACCTCGCCGCGCAGCACCGCGTCCAGGTCGTAACCGGCCGGCTCGTCGAGCTGGTCGTAGCGGCACGACTCCGGCTCGCGGTCCGGCCGCCACCGCACGAACTGCGTCGTGTGCCGGAACCGCACCGGCTGCCTGCCCTCGGTGTGGTCGTAGCCGACCTCGACGACCCGCTCCCGGCGCAACGGCACCCAGGGCTGCTCGCCCGACCGCCACCGGTTCACCGCCCCTGGCAGCCGCCTGCCGGCCGGATCGCCCGTCAGCCACGGGTGGTCGCGCTCGCCGCCGTCCATCAGCGGTGCCAGCTCGGTAGCCAGCTCCTGGCGGCGCGCCACCGGGAACGCGCCGACCACGCCGACGTGGTGCAGCACGCCCGCGTCGTCGTGCAGGCCGAGCATCAGCGAGCCGACCGCGGTGCCCGGGTCGGTGTTGGCGTGCCAGCGCAGCCCGGCCACCACGCAGTCGGCGGTGCGGGCGTGCTTGAACTTGACCATGGTGCGCTTGTTCGGCGTGTACGGGCCGTCGGCCGGCTTGCCGATGATGCCGTCCAGCCCGGCGCCCTCGAACAGCGTGAACCACTCCCGGGCGACCGCGGGATCGGCCGTGGCCGGGGTGATGTGCAGGCCGTCGGCCGGAGTGATGGCGGCGGTGAGCGCGGCTCTGCGCTCGTTGCCCGGCCGGTCCAGCAGGTCGTCGTCGCCCAGCGCCAGGATGTCGAACGCGACGAACCGGGCGGGCGTCTGCCCGGCCAGCAACTGGACCCGGCTGGCCGCCGGGTGGATGCGTTCGGTGAGCGCGTCGAAGTCCAGCCTGCCGTCCCGGTCGACGACCAGTTCGCCGTCCAGCACGACCCGTTCGGGCAGTGCGGCCTTCAGGTTCGCGATCACCTCGGGGAAGTAGCGGTCCAGCGGCTTGCCGGACCGCGACTGCAGGGTGACCTCGTCGCCGTCGCGGAACACGATGCAGCGGAACCCGTCCCACTTGGGCTCGAACAGCAGGTCGGCCCGGTCCGGGATCTCGGGTGCCGGGCTGGCCAGCATCGGCTTGATCGGCGGTGCCACCGGAAGTGCCACGTCGTCAGTCCTTCCGCAGGTAGCGCAGCAGCAGCATGTCGTCGGCATGCAGCACGGACGCCAGCCGCAGCCGCATGGCCTCGTCCGGCAGGCCGCCGTACGCGATCCGGCCCGCGTCCCCGGCGACCAGCAGCGGCGCCACGCTCAGGTCGAGCTCGTCCACCAGGCCGTCGGTGATCAGCCCGCCGAACAGCGTGGGACCACCCTCGCAGCACACCCGGCGCAGCGCACGTCGGTCCAGGTCGGCCAGCACCGTGGGCAGGTCGACGGAGTCCTCGCCCGCCACCACCACGTCGGCGCCCGCCTCGGCCAGCGCCGTTCGCCGCTGCTCGGGCGCGCTGCCCGTGGTGTAGACGATCGTCGGTGCCGCGGCGGTGGCGACCAGGGCCGACGCAGGCGACAGCGACGCGCGCCGGGTGACCACCGCGATCGGCGGCAGCGGCGCCAGGCCCAACTCGGCCCGCAGCTCGGCGGGCACCTCACCGGGCCGCACACCCTTGTACCGCTCGATCAGCGCGGTCTGCGCGCCGACCAGGATCACGTCGCACAGGGCGCGGCCGAGCCGGAAGATCTTCTTGTCGTTGGGGTCGGACAGCCCACCGGACCGGCCACCCAGCGACACGGCACCGTCGGCACTGCTGATGAAGTTGACCTTGACCCACGGCCGGTCCAGATCGGGCGGAAAGTCGTAGATCCGGACCAGGTCGGTGTCGTCGGCCACATGATCGGCAGGCAGAAGTCGATCCACCGGCACATCCAAACAGGTCGCGGCCACGTCAGGCACGGCGACGACGCAATTCGACCCCCCGACAAGAACCACAGTCAGCTCAACCGCCGCCCGACCCGGCGCGAGCTCAACCGGCGGCCGCCGACGGAAACCGTCCCCGACACAACAACCGCGCGAACT
>DATEPR010000430.1:0-3911 GCA_035273045.1 Pseudonocardiaceae bacterium
CCAGCGCCACCTCGCCGGCGGCTTCGCCGGTCGGTTCGCCGTGGTTGGTCACCCGCTCCCGCTCGGCCCGGCGGCGGCGCCGCATCCTGGTCGTGGCCAGCACCACGAACACCATCGACGCGGTGAACAGGAACGCCACCAGCGCCAGCGCGATCACCGTGGACAGGCCGATGCCGAGCACCGGGTTCAGTACCCGCGGCACCTTCTGGAACGGGTCCGGCGGCGGGGTCGCCCGCACCGTGAGCGGCCTGCCGTGCACCACCAGGCCCTCGCCCCTCGGCACGGCGGACCGGCCCCTGGCGGCCAGGGCGGCCAACAGGAGCAGCACGGCGAGCGACAGCAGCAGCGGCAGCGTCGCCCGGCGGGGCGCCGGCACACCTGGAGGATGCCTCATCGGGCCGGCGGCTGAAGCGGATTCGGTCCGGATTGATACCTGCGGGGTTACGGCACGCCCGCGAGACTCTTCGCCGACGTCAGCACGTCGACGATCATGGCGGGGGTGAGCCGGCCGGTGAACGTGTTGTGCGGGCTCACGTGGTAGCAGCCCAGCAGGTGCAGGTCGGCCGGGCCGGTGAGGGTGACGTGGACGCCGTGGCCGAACACCGGGCGGGGGCGGGGCACCGACCAGCCGGCGGCGGCCAGCGCGGGCAGCAGCGCCTGCCAGCCGAACCCGCCCAGCACCACGATCGCCCGCAGTCCGGGCGCCAGCAGGGTGAGTTCGCGGACCAGCCACGCCCGGCAGGTGTCCCGTTCCGCCGGGCTCGGCTTGTTCTCCGGTGGCGCACACCGCACCGGGGCGAGGATGCGGGTGGCGAACAGCGTCATGCCGTCGTCCCTGCCCGTCGACTCCGGCTGGGACGCCAGCCCGGCGGCGTGCAGCGCGGCGAACAGGACGTCGCCGGAGTGGTCGCCGGTGAACATCCGGCCGGTCCGGTTGCCACCGTGCGCCGCCGGTGCCAGGCCGACGATCGCCAGCCGCGCGTCCGGTGGCCCGAAACTCGGCACCGGGCGGCCCCAGTACTCCTCGTCGGCGAACGCGGCCCGCTTCTGCCGCGCCACCAGTTCGCGCCAGGCGACCAGCCGGGGGCACGCCCTGCACTCCACCACCAAGCGGTCCACCGTGGCCAGGTCGGTGGCCGACGCCGCCACGCGGGCCGGATCCGTCACGATCAATCCCCTGTCGATGCGATCGCCAGTCCTCGCCACACCTTAGGGTGATCGGCATGACCAGCGCTGCGGACAAGAAGGACCAGAACGGCGAGACCCCACCGGAACCCACCGACGAGCTCGTGACCACGAGCCACGAGGTCGAGGCGGCCGGTGGGCGGACCCTGCGCTACACGGCCGTCACCGGCCGGATCGTGTTGCGCAAGGAGACGATCACGGACGGTGCGTTCGACGGGCACCAGGCCAAGGCCGAGATGTTCGTCACCGCGTACACGCTGGACGACGCGGACCCGGCCGCCCGGCCGGTCACGTTCGCGTTCAACGGCGGGCCGGGTTCGTCCAGCGTCTGGCTGCACCTGGGCCTGCTCGGTCCGCGCCGGGTCCTCTCCGGTGACGTCGACGACCGCACGCCGCCGCCGTACGGGCTCGCGGACAACACGGAAACCCTGCTGGCACAGTCGGATCTGGTGTTCATCGACCCGGTGTCCACTGGCTACTCGCGGGCCGCGAAGGGCGAGAAACCGGCCGACTACCACGGTTTCACCGGCGACCTGGAGTCGGTCGGCGAGGTCATCCGGCTGTGGACGTCCCGCAACGACCGGTGGATGTCGCCGAAGTTCCTGGCCGGCGAGTCGTACGGCACGCTGCGCGCGGCCGGTCTCGCGGGTCTGCTCCAGGAGCGCTACGGCCTGTACCTCAACGGAATCATGCTGATCTCGTCCGTTCTGGACATGGGCACGATCGACTTCACCGAGGGCAACGACGTGCCCTACGTGAACTACCTGCCCACCTACGCCGCCATCGCCCACTACCACGGCCGGCACGGCGACCGGCCGCTCCGCGAGGTCCTCGCCGAGGCGGAGGCGTTCGCCGAGCGGGACTACCCGTGGGCGCTGGCCAGGGGCGCGCGGCTGACCGCGGAGCAGCGCACCGACGCGGTGAACCGGTTGGCGGCGCTCACCGGCCTGTCACCGGACTACGTGGACCGGGTCAACCTGCGCCCGGAACACGTGCGGTTCTTCACCGAACTGCTGCGCGACCGCAGGCTGGTCACCGGCCGGCTGGACGCCAGGTTCACCAGCTCGGACGTGGACTACGGCCGGGAGAGGTTCAGCGAGGACCCGTCGTACGTGGCCATCCTCGGTCCGTACACGGCCGCGTTCAACCACTATGTGCGGTCCGAACTGGACTATGCCAACGACCTGCCGTACGAGATCCTCACGCACAACGTGCATCCGTGGTCCTTCAAGGAGTTCGAGGGCGGGTCGGTCACGGTCAGCAGCAGGCTGTCGGCGGCCATGCGGAACAACCCGAATCTCAGGGTGTACGTGGCGTGCGGCTACTACGACGGCGCCACCCCGTACTACGCGGCCGAACACGTGCTCGCCCACCTGGAGATCCCGGACGGCCTGCGGGAGAACATCGACGTCGAGTACTACCCGGCCGGGCACATGATGTACGTGCACGAGCCCAGCCGGGTGCGCCAGTCGGCCGACCTGGCCGCGTTCGTCCGCGACAGCAGTTGACCGCTACGCCAGCGACAGGGCGATGCCGTCCAGGATGTCGTGCTCGCTGACCACCAACTCGCCGACGCCGGAGCGGGCGGCGACCTCGTGGGCGACCGTGCGCACCACGATGGCGCCGCCCGCGATCACGTCGACCCGGCCGGGGTGCATCGGACCCAGTGCCGCCCGCTGCTCGTGGCTCATGGCCACGAGCCGGGCGGTCACGTCGTCGACGGCGGCCATCGGCAGGCGGGACAGGTGCAGCACGTCCGGGTCGTACTCGGGCAGGGCGAGATGCACGGCCGACATCGTGGTCACCGTGCCGGCGACGCCGATGAACGTCCTGGTCCGCTCCACCGGCACGACGGCGAAGGCGTCGGCGAGCACGGCGGCCGCGGTGGCCGCCGCGTCCTGCGCCTCGGCCGCGGTGGGCGGGTCGCTGTGCAGGCAGCGCTCGGTCAGCCGCACGCAGCCGACGTTCACCGACCGGCTGGCCAGCACGTCGGCCTTGCCGCCGTCCCACGTGCCGAACACCAGTTCCGTCGACCCGCCGCCGACGTCCATCACCAGGAACGGCCCGTCCCGCGGGTCCAGGTCGCCCACGGCACCGGCGAACGACAGCGCGGCCTCCTCGTCGCCGCTGATGACCTCGGCCGGCACGCCGAGCACCTCGGTGGTCATGTCGAAGAAGTCGGCCCGGTTGCTGGCGTCCCTGGTCGCCGACGTGGCCACCATGCGAGCCCGCTCGACACCCTTGCGGGCGGCCGTGCGCGCGTAGTCCACCAGCGCGGCCCTGGTCCGGTCCAGCGCCTCGGGCGCCAGCCGGCCGGTCGCGTCCACGCCCTGGCCGAGCCGCACGATCCGCATCTCGCGGTGCACGTCCCGCAGCCACGACGTCCCGTCGTCCCGGACCGTCACGTCAGCCACCAACAAGCGGATCGAGTTCGTCCCACAGTCGATGGCGGCAACCCGGGCCATCCGGTCTCCTCGGCTACGGCGGGCGGTGGACCGCCTCAGCCTAGGTGGCCGGCGTCGAGTCCGTTCCGCTGCCCGCTGCCGGGTCGGCGGCTGCCGATCCACCGGTCGGGTCCGCTGCCGGCGGAGCCGTCGTCGTCGGCGTGGGGCAACCCGGCGGCGGAGGCGTCGTCGTCGTGGTCGGCGGCGGCGTCGTCGTGGCGGACGGGTCGGGCGTCGGGCAGGTCGGCGTCGTCGTCGTGGGCGGCGGCGGGGCCGGGCTCG
>DATEPR010000431.1:0-10726 GCA_035273045.1 Pseudonocardiaceae bacterium
CCCATCCACGGTCAGACTGGTGTCATGCCGGAGTTGCCGGAGGTCGAAGCGCTCGCCCAACACCTGCGTGAACACGCCGTCGGCCGGACGGTCGCCAGGGTGGACGTGGCGTCCCTGTCCGTGCTCAAGACCGTGCAGCCGAGTTGGACCGCGCTGCACGGCCATCCCGTGCTCGCCGCCGGCCGGCACGGCAAGTTCCTCGACATGTCGGTCGGCACCGACGAGCCGGACCGGCCGCTGCACCTGATCGTCCACCTGGCCAGGGCCGGGTGGCTGCGCTGGGCGGACCACCTGTCCGCGGTGCCGCCCAGGCCGGGCAAGGGTCCGCTGGCGTTCCGCGTGCATCTCGGCCCGCCCGGCCAGGCGCCCGGTTTCGATCTCACCGAGGCGGGCACCAAGAAGGGCCTCGCGGTGTGGATCGTGCACGACCCGGCCGAGGTGCCCGGCATCGCCCGGCTCGGTCCGGACGCGCTCACCGTCACCCGCGACGGGCTGGCCGAGGCGTTCGCCGGCCACAACGAGCGGCTGAAGACCGCGCTGACCCAGCAGTCGATCCTGGCCGGCGTGGGCAACGCCTACTCGGACGAGATCCTGCACACCGCGAAGCTGTCCCCGTACGCCACGGCGGGCAAGCTGTCCGACGGCGCGCTGGACTCGCTGCACGCGGCGATGGTGTCGGTGCTGACCGACGCGGTGCACCGGTCGGTGGGCCAGCACGCCGCGCTGCTCAAGGGGGAGAAGCGGTCCGGCCTGCGGGTGCACGCCAGGACCGGGCTGCCGTGCCCGGTGTGCGGCGACACGATCCGCGAGGTGTCGTTCGCGGACAAGTCGTTCCAGTACTGCCCGACGTGCCAGACCGGGGGCAAGCCGCTGGCCGACCGGCGACTGTCTCGCCTACTGAAGTGACAGAGATCACAAACGAGTGATCACGAGTGCCCGGTGGGGTCTCGCCTGCGCCCACCGGGGGTGTGCACTTGCCTCCGACCGGCCACCCGGCGGAGCATGTCCTGCGTGGCGCAGCTTCTGTCCGAGCGCGCGGTGCTGGGTGTGATCGCGACCCTCGCGGTGCTGGTCCTGTTCGTGGTGTTGTGCCGGGCGCGTCGCGTCAGCTCCTCGGTCGACGACGCCACGCTGGCCGCGTTGCAGCGCATCTCCAAGGCCACCCCCGACCTGCGCCAGGGCCTCACCCAGCAGGCGGCCGACCGGGCCACCCCGCACCTGCGGGAACTGCTGCGCTGCGTGGCCGTCGGCATCACCGACGCGGAGGGCACGCTGCTGTCCTGGGACGGCGAGGCCAACGAGCACTACCGGGACCTGACCGGCCACATCGCCAAGTCCATCGGCGGCCTGCGCCGCGAGCACGTCGACCACGACCGGCTGCCCTGCCAGCGGCGCGGCAACTGTCCGATGCGGACAGCCGTGATCGTGCCGCTGGCCGTGGAGGGCTCGGTCGAGGGTGTGCTGGTGGTGGTCGGCGGCGTGGGCGGCAAGCGGCTGATCCGGATGGCCGACGAGATCGCCCGGTTCGTCTGCACCCAGCTCGAACTCGCCCGGCTGGACGAGTCCCGCCAGCAGTTGGCCCAGGCCGAGGTGCGCGCGCTGCGGGCGCAGATCTCGCCGCACTTCGTCTACAACGCGCTGAACACCATCTCCTCGCTGATCCGCACCGACCCGGAGCGGGCCAGGGAACTGCTGATGGAGTTCGCCGACTTCACCCGCTACTCCTTCCGCACCAGCGGCCTGTTCACCACGCTGGCCGAGGAACTGCGCAACATCGACCGCTACCTGACCCTGGAGAGCGCCCGCTACGGTCCGCAGCGGCTGAAGGTCCGGCTGAAGATCTCACCCGAGGTGCTGGCCGTGACCGTGCCGTTCCTGGTGCTCCAGCCGCTGGTGGAGAACGCCGTCCGGCACGGCCTGGCACGCAAGCCCGGCGGCGGCACGGTCATCGTGGTGGCGCAGGACAACGGCACCGAGGCGCTGGTCAGCGTGGAGGACGACGGCGTCGGCATGGACGTCGACCGGCTGGCCGACCTGCGGGACGCGTACCGCAGCGGCGCCCACGTCGGCATCGGCAACATCAACCAGCGCATGCGGTCGGTGTACGGCGAGGAGTACGCGCTGATGGTGGAGACGGCACCGGGCGCCGGCATGAAGGTGATCCTGCGGGTGCCCAAGTTCAGCCCGAACGTGCACGCCGTGCTGCCCGGCTACCCGGGCATCGCGGAAACCGAGGACACCGACCACGGCCGGCACACCGCGCCCGACTACGACGCCATGGGCGGTGTTCCGGCGTCCACCCGGTGAGCCCGTACGCTCGTCGGCATGAACGTTGCGGACAGGTGGACGGCGAAGCTGCCGGTGGTCGGCGACCGGATGGACCATCGTCCGGTGGTCGCGGTCGTGAAGCTGCACGGGGTGATCACGCCGACGCCGTCCCCGGTGGGCCGGGGCGCGATCAACCTCGGTTCCGTCGAGTCCGCGCTGACCAGGGCGTTCGGCCATGACCGGCTGGTCGCCGTCGCGCTCGCGATCAACTCGCCCGGCGGCGCGGCCACCCAGTCGGCCCTGGTGGCGGACCGGATCCGGGGACTGGCGGCCAAGCGGTCCACGCCGGTGCTGGCGTTCGCCGAGGACGTCGCCGCGTCCGGTGGGTACTGGCTGGCCTGCGCTGCGGACGAGATCTACGCGCACGCCACCTCGCTGGTCGGCTCGATCGGCGTGGTGAGCTCCGGGTTCGGCCTGACCGGCCTGCTGGAGCGGTTCGGCGTGGAGCGGCGGGTGTACACGGCGGGCACCAAGAAGGTGCGGCTGGACCCGTTCCGGCCGGAGCGGCCGGAGGACGTGGAGTGGCTGACCAGCCTCCAGGGCGACCTGCACCAGCAGTTCACCGAGTGGGTGCGGTCGCGCCGGGGCGACAAGCTGGCAGGAGACGACGACCTGTTCTCCGGTGAGGTCTGGACCGGCACCAGGGCGCTGGAACTGGGCCTGGTCGACGGCCTGGGCACGCTGCGCGACGTGATCGACCGGCGGTACCCGGACGCCCACCTGGTGGCGGTGGAGCCGCGGCGGCCGCTGCTGGCCCGGCTCGGCATGGCCGGTGCCGCGGCCCGGTGGGGTGCGCCGGGTGACCAGCTGCTGGCTGCCCTGGACGTGCTGGAGCAACGGGCCGCGTGGCACCGGTTCGGGCTTTAGGGGTGGATTCTCACCTGTTCGTGACTGGATTGACTGTGGACAATCCGGCCCTCCGGTGGGCAGTATTCGCGTCACAGTGAGTACACGTGATGCGACCACAGGTCTCGTCGTCCTGGCCGTGGACGACGAGCCCCATGGCCTGGACGAACTGACGTACATGCTGGAACGCAACCAGCATGTCAGGCGGGCCCTGAAGGCCGGTGACGCGGCCGAGGCACTCGGCGTGGTGGGCGGCGGCGACCCGGAGGTCGTCGTGCGCAAGCGCGCCAAGCTGCCACCGGTCGACGCGGTGTTCATCGACATCAACATGCCCGGCCTGTCCGGTGTCGAACTGGCCAGGGTGCTGGCCGCGCTCCAGCCGCCGCCCGCGCTGGTGTTCGTCACCGGCATCGGCGACGAGGCGGTCACCGCGTTCGACCTGGGTGCCGTGGACTACGTGCTGAAACCGCTCAAGCAGGACCGCCTGGACCGGGCCGTGGAGCGGGTGCTGGCCAAGCGGTCGCCGGCCGCCTCGGCCTCCGGCGCGGTGGCGGCGCCCGAGCCGGCCGACGACGAGGTCATCCCGGTCGAGTTGGCCGGCACCACCCGGCTGGTGCCCAGGGCCACCGTCCGCTGGGTGGAGGCACAGGGCGACTACGCCCGGCTGCACACCGCGGACGGCTCGCACCTGGTGCGGATTCCGTTGGCGCAACTGGAAGAACGCTGGGGCGAGGCCGGTTTCGTGCGGATCCACCGGTCGTTCCTGGTGGCGCTGTCGCTGATCACCGAGCTGAAGATGGGCGCGTCCGGCTACACCGTGGTGATCGGCGACAACGAGAAGGAACTCCCGGTCAGCCGGCGGCACACCCGGCAGCTGAAGGACCGGCTGGTGCGCGCGCCCAAGAACGGCTGGAGCGCGGGCACATGAGCCGGCACAGCAGCGGCAAACAGCCGCCGGACGAGCCGGTCACGCCGACACCGGGGCGCAAGCCGCGGCGCAAGCGCATCGTGCTGTCCGACTCGCGCAACCCGGTCACCGTCGTGCGGGTGATCACCGAACTGGAGGAGCAGACCAGCGTCGGCGAGGCGCTGGTGCGCAACCTGGTCCGCGCGCAGCTGCGGATGGCGCTCGGGTTGGCGCTGCTCACCGCCGTCCTGTTCGGCGGCCTGCCGCTGGCGTTCTACCTGTCACCGACGTTCGCCACGGCGACCGTGTTCGGCGTCCGCCTGCCGTGGCTGCTGCTCGGCGTCCTACCCTTTCCCCTGTTGTTCGCCATCGGCCTGCTGTACAACCGGCTGGCGGAACGGCACGAAAAGGATTTCGTGAACATGGTGGAGAGCTAGCCGCCGGCTGGCCAGCACGGGCCGGGAAGACAGCGTGAACCTCAACCCCAGCGCGATCGTCGGTATCGGGCTGATCGGCGCCGTCACGTTCTACCTGGGCTTCCACAGTTCCCGGCTGGCCAACACCACGCCGGACTTCCTGGTGGCGCGGCGGATCGTCCGGTCCCGGCGCAACGCGGCCGCGATCACCGGCGAGTACCTGTCCGCCGCGTCGTTCCTCGGCGTCGCCGGGCTGATCCTCAAGGACGGCGTCGACTCGCTGTGGTACGGCGTCGGGTTCACCGCAGGGTACCTGGCGCTGCTGCTGTTCGTCGCCGCCCCGCTGCGCCGGTCCGGCGCCTACACGCTGCCCGACTTCGCCGAGGCCCGGCTGGGTTCGCCCGGCCTGCGCAACCTGTCCACGGTGTTCGTGGTGGTGATCAGCGTCCTGTACCTGGTGCCGCAGTTGCAGGGTGCCGGCCTGGCGCTGTCCACCGTGCTGCCGGTGCCGCAGTGGGTCGGCATGGTGGTGGTCATCCTGCTGGTGGCGGCCAACGTGTTCGGCGGCGGCATGCGGTCCATCACGGTGGTGCAGGCGTTCCAGTACTGGGTGAAGCTGGTGGCGATCGCGGTGCCCACGTTCGTCCTGGTCGTGGTGTTCGCCGGTGGTCACCCGGTCCAGGGCTCGCTGAGCGCGGACAGCCCGCCCCGGTTCGCCACGACCACGACCATCACCGTGCCGGCCACTGTGCGGTTGCAGGTGGCCGAACCGGTGAAGGCGCAGGCGTTCGGCGACGTCAACTCGTTCGACAACAACGGCCCGCTGCTGATGAACCCGGGCCAGGACTACACCGTGGCCGCCGGTACCAAACTGATCTTCCCGGCCGGTTCGCCGACGCCGACGCCGACCGGTTCGCCGCTCACCGACGCGGCCTGGCTGCGCCCGCAGTCCGGCGGCGTGTCCGCCCTTCTGGGCACGTACTCGCTGATCCTGGCGCTGTTCCTGGGCACGATGGGCCTGCCGCACGTGCTGGTTCGCTTCTACACCAACCCGAACGGCCGCGCGGCCCGCCGGACCACGCTGCACGTGCTGCTGCTGCTCGGCCTGTTCTACCTGTTCCCGACGATGCTGGGCGCGCTGGCCCGGCTGTACACGCCGGAACTGCTGGTCACCGGCCGGACCGACGCGGCCGTCCTGCTGCTGCCCACCAGGGTGCTGCCCGGCGTGGCCGGCGAGGTGCTCGGCGCGGTGATCGTGGCCGGCGCGTTCGCCGCGTTCCTGTCCACGTCGTCCGGACTGCTGGTGAGCATCGCGGGCGTGGTGTCCACCGAGGCGTTTCCCGGTCGGGTGCGGGACTTCCGGTGGGCGACGGTGCTCGCCGCCAGCGTGCCGCTGGCGCTGGCCATCGCGCTGCCCGAGACCGACATCTCGCTGTCGGTCGGGTTGTCGTTCGCGCTGGCCGCCTCGACGTTCTGCCCGGTCCTGGTGGTGGGCATCTGGTGGCGCAGGCTGACCTGGGTGGGCGCCGCCGCCGGGATGGTGGTCGGCGGCGGGTTGGTGCTGGTCGCGCTGACGCTGAACATCGTCAGCGAGTTCACCGGGACACCCGCGCCGTGGCCGGTGGTGCAGCCGGCGCTGATCACCGTGCCGGCCGCGTTCGCCGCGGTGTTCCTGGGCAGCCTGTGCACCCAGCGGCGGATCCCGGACGACGTCAACCGGATCCTGCTGCGGCTGCACGCGCCCGACCCGCTGGGCCTGACCCGCGACCGCGACATCGCCCGGTTCGGCGAGGCGCCGAGCGGCCGGCACGCACGCTGAGGGCCGCTTCGCTCTTGGCCCTCCCGCGCCGCTGACGCGCCAGGGCTGAGGGTCGCTTCGCTCCTGGCCCTCCCGCGCCGCTGGCGCGCCAGGGCCCCTCTCACGTTGCCGATACCGGGTGGCATGGCAGCATCGATGGCGTGAATCCGCAGACCGTACCCAGCGTGACCGTGTCCGACATCGCGGCCGACCAGCCGGCCGGGACGCTCCTGGACGTCCGCGAGGACGACGAGTGGGCCGCCGGCCACGCCCCCGACGCCGTGCACATTCCGATGAGCGAGCTCGCCGGCCGGCTGGACGAACTGCCCCAGGACGCGAACCTGTACGTCATCTGCCGCAGCGGCGGCCGGTCCGCGCGGGTCACCGCCTATCTCAACGCCAACGGCTGGGACGCGGTGAACGTGGACGGCGGCATGCGGTCGTGGGCCGCCGCCGGCCGCCCGCTGGTCTGCGCCGACGGCCGGCCCGAAGTCATCTGAGGCGGTCGTGCTACCAGGTCCGGGCGGCGAACCGCCGGAGTACCACCGGGGACCGGGCTATCCCCGGGCGCCGCACCGCGTCACGTGGGTGGCCACCCCGCCGTCGGGCTGGTGGCAGCCGAAACGGCGGCCGGCCCAGGTGCCCTACTACGGACCGCCCGCCTACCCGGCGATCCCGCGCTGGGGTTTCCCGCGGCTGGCCTGGCGCGAACCGACGTCGGTCCCGGGCACGCCGGCCCGCCCGCCACGTTCGGTGCGACGGGTCGTGGTGCACGCGCGGGTGGCCGTGTCCGTGCTGTGGATGGTGGCGATCTCCGCACTGCTCGCCGGTGGCGGTGAGGTGTGGCGTTACGTGTTGCTGGTGATCGGCCGGAACGCGGCGCTGCCCGCCGACGTGGTCGCGATCTCCGACGCACTGGTGAACACTGGCGCGCTGCTGGCCGCGGGACTCGGCGTGATCGCCCTGGTGCTGGTTCTGCGGTGGCTGCTGGGCATCCGGGAGGTCACCGCGGTCGACGCGGGTGTGCGGCTGGCCCGGCCGGACTGGCAGGTGCTGCTCGGTGTGCTGGTGCCCGGCCTGAACCTGTTCGTGGCCGGTTCGGTGCTGGCCGAGTTGGAGCACACCGCCCTGGGCGACCGGGCCGTGCGGCCGCGGCCGTCCCTGCTGGTGCTGGCCTGGTGGGCGGCGTGGGTGGTGAGTGAGGTGCTCGCGGTGACCACGGCGCTGCTGAACCTGCGCGAGGGCGTCCAGGCACGGGCCGACGGCGTGCTCTGGTACGCCATGACCGACCTGGTGGCCGTCGTGGTGGCCGTGCTGACGGTGCTGGTCATCGGCGCGCTGACCGGGCTGGTGGCGCCGTCGGCGGTGCACAACCCGCGCCGGATGCGGGTGGTGAGCGTGGCCGACGCGCCCGCGCCGCCGCTGCGACCGGCCAGGCCGGCGGGCTCGGCGAGGTAAGCGTGTCGCGTCGGGTGCCGTACGTCGTGGCGCACCGGGGTGCGTCCGCCCACCGGGCCGAGCACACGCTGGCGGCGTACGCGCTGGCCCTGGAGCAGGGCGCCGACGGGCTGGAGTGCGACGTCCGGTTGACCAGGGACGGGCACCTGGTGTGCGTGCACGACCGGACCGTGAACCGGACGTCGTCCGGCCGGGGCGTGGTCAGCGAACTGACGCTGGCCACCATGGCCGGTTTCGACTACGGCGAATGGCACGACGACCTGCCCGAGTCCGCCGACGACCTGGTGGCCACCCCGACGGCGGTGCCGTCCTCGCCGCCGTCCGACCGGGGCCTGCTCACCCTGTCCGATCTGCTCGGCCTGGTCACCGACGTCTCGCCGGACACGACGCTGTTCGTCGAGACCAAGCATCCGGTCCGCTACGGCGGGCTGGTGGAGACGAAGCTGGTCGCGCTGCTGGCCAGGCACGGGCTGGCGAAGCCGCCGGAGAAGGCCGCGTCGCGGGTGGTCGTGATGTCGTTCTCCGCGCTGGCCATGCGCCGGGTGCGGGAGCTCTCGCCGTACCTGCCGACCGTGCACCTGGCCGACCGCAGGCGGTTCACCGACGGCGTGGTGCCGCCGTGGGTGGACATCGTCGGGCCGGGGATCCACCTGCTGCGCGAGGATCCCGGCCTGGTGCGGCGATGGCGCGACCGCGGCCGGGAGACCTACTGCTGGACCGTGGACGACCCGACCGACGTCGAGCTGTGCCGGCGGCTGGGCGTCGCCTACCTGGCCACCAACTCCCCGGCCACCACCCGGCGGGTGCTGGACGGCTAACCTCGCAGCACATCCGGACGGCGAACGAGGAGAACCACGTGGCACGGCGGACCGCGGTCAAGGGCACCGCGAAGCAGCGCGACGGCATCAACCCCAGGCAGCCCTGCCCGTGCGGGTCGGGGCGGCGGTACAAGGCGTGCCACGGCGCGGCCGGCGGTCCGGCCGACGTGGTGGTGGCGCGGCCGTTCGAGGGCCTGGCCGCCGAGTGCGAGCTGGTCGCGCTGCGCGAGTTCGTGCCGTCGGCCACCGCGACCCTGCCGCTGCTCGGCTCCGCCGAGCGGGAGGTCACGCTGGCCACCGTGCTGCCGGTGGCGTCGGCCGGCCTGGTCCGGTCCGACGGCGTCGCGTTCGTCGGCCTCCAGGTGCAGACCCGTTCCGGTGACATCGGCCGCGACCTGGCCCGCTCGATCCAGTGGGCACGGCAGGCCGAGGCCGGTGACGTGCTGCCGGTCGTCGACCGGTCGGCGGACCAGGAGAACGAGGTCCGGCTGACCGAGCTGATCGACCCGGAGGCCGACCTGGAACCCGAGCTGCACGCCGACTTCGCGTGGTGGATGCCGGCCGACGCGGATGAGCCGACCGGTGAGGTGGCGGTGTCCTTGGAGCGGGCCAACTCGGCGATCCTGCCCACCGACCGGCTCACCGGCGTCCGGGCCGCCTACTGGGTGGACGCGGGCGAGCGGGCGCACCTGCGCTGGGTGCGGCCGGAACCGGAGGAGGACCTGCTGTCCGGCATGGCCCGGTTGGCCGCGCGGGGCGAACTCGACCTGGGCGAGGGCTCCCGCTTCGCCGGGTCGTTCCGCGCGCACGGCCTGCTCGTCCCGGTCTGGGACCTGGACCGGGAGATGCACGCCAGGGAGTGGGACGGACCGGCCAGGGCGCTGGACGAGCGGCTGACCGAGGCGGTCGCGTCACTGGCCGCCGAACCGGTCACCGAGGCCGAGCTGCGGGCGCGGGACGGGCTGCGCGGCCGTCAGGTCACCCTGCGCTGACCGGTCTGTCCACAATCGTCCACAGGTCTGTCCACAGGGGGTGTGCACAACGTGATCCTGCACGCGATCAGCAGGGCCGACTGGACGCAAGCGCTTGCGGCCGGTGAGGTGCGCCCGGGGGCGCAGGGCTTCGTGCACTGCTCCGACTTCGGCACCATGCGGCTGCCGGCCAACCAGCTGTTCGCCGGCCGGACCGACATGGTGCTGCTGGTGGTCGACCCGGCGGGGCTGCCGGTGCGCTGGGAGCCGGGTGACCCGCCGGTCCCGGACGGCCCGTGGTTCCCGCACGTGTACGGGCCGATCCCGGTGGGCTCGGTGGTCGCCACGCACGACCTGCGGCCCGGCGCGGACGGCCGGTTCGAACTGCCGGTTGCGCTGGGCGGGACAACCTGAGCGCGGGTCCGCGCGTGTCACCGGTGACGGTGGCCGTATGGTCGCCGGGAGGGGAGATCGCCGGTGACCACGGCGACGCCGGTCACGGCGCCGGCCGGCCGGGACTGTGCGGAGCCGACGACGAAACCGCGTGAGGCGAACGAGGACTTCGGGGAGTTCGTCCGGGCCGTGCTGCCCGGACTGCTCCGGTACGGCCACGCCCTGACCGGCAACCCGCACGACGCGGCCGACCTGGTGCAGGGCGTGCTGGAGCGGATCGGCGCCCGGTGGCAGACGGTGCTGCGCCGCACCGGTGACCCGGTCGCCTACGCGCGGCGGGCGATGGCCAACGCGCACATCAGCCGGTGGCGGCGGACCCGGCGGGAGAGCCTGGTGGCGGACCTGCCGGACACGGCCGTGGTGTGGCAGCCGGACCGGTTCGCCGACGAGCCGCTGTGGGCGGCGCTGCGGGCCTTGCCGCCCCGCCAGCGGGCCGTCATGGTGCTGCGGTACTACGAGGACCTGTCCGAGGCGGAGATCGCCGCGACGCTCGGCATCACCAAGGGCACCGTGAAGAGCCAGGCCAACAAGGCGATGGCCAACCTGCGGGCGACGCTGGGCGTGACCGTGACCGAAAGGAGGGATCCGTCATGACCGACGACGACGAGCTGGACGAGCGGTTGCGCAGGCTGTTCGACGACGACGGGCTGATCCTTCCGGTCGCGCGGGACGCCGAACAGGCCGTGGTGGCCGGCGCGCGCCGCCGTCGCCGTCGCCGGCTCAGCGCGGCC
>DATEPR010000432.1:0-2317 GCA_035273045.1 Pseudonocardiaceae bacterium
GGCCGGCCGGGGCGCGTTCGACATCGAGGGCCTCGGCTACGAGGCGGCCACCGCCCTGCTCACCTCCGGCGTGCTCGCCGACGAGGGCGACGTGTTCGCCCTGACCGAGGACCAGCTGCTGCGGGTGGACCTGTTCCGCAAGAAGGAAGGCGGCCTGTCCGCCAACGGCGTCAAGCTGCTGGCCAACCTCCAGGCCGCCAAGGACCGTCCACTGTGGCGGGCGCTGGTGGCCCTGTCCATCCGGCACGTCGGCCCCACCGCCGCCCAGGCACTGGCCCGCGGATTCGGTTCGCTGCAGGCGATCGAGGACGCCGACGAGGCCGAACTGGCCGATGTGGACGGTGTCGGCCCCACGATCGCCGCCGCCGTGCGGGAATGGTTCGAGGTCGACTGGCACCGCGAGGTCGTCCGCAAGTGGCGGGCCGCGGGCGTGACGCTGGCGGAGGACCGCACCGGCGGCACCCCGAGGACGCTGGAAGGTCTGTCGATCGTGGTCACCGGCTCGTTGACCGGGTTCTCCCGGGACGAGGCGAAGGAGGCGATCACCGAGCGCGGCGGCAAGGCGGCGTCGTCGGTGTCGAAGAAGACGGCGTTCGTGGTGATCGGCGACGCACCCGGCACGAAGGCCGAGAAGGCCGCCCAGCTGAAGGTGCCGATCCTGGACGAGGACGGTTTCCGCGTGCTGCTGGAGTCCGGCCCGGACGCGGCCGCCGGAGTCGCCACCGTCGGCGACGACACGCCACCCGGCGAGGGTGCCGAGTAGGTCAGCCGTCCAGGACGACGGCGACGATGCCGGCCAAGTGGGCCAGCCGGGCCACTTCGGCGGCGCGGAACATCGGACCACCCGGTCGGGCGACGAGCAGCGCCCGGTCGGGCTTGCCGACCGGGGTCGCCGCGAGTTCGGTGCCCAGCTGCTGCCACGTGTCGGGAACCCACGGTGACTCCCCGTCGAGCACCGTGGCGCGCTGCAACGGCATCCACGGCAGCGCGACGTCCACCGTCTGCGGGGCCGCGGTGCTCGCGGCGAGCCGGTTGACGTGCTGCCCGTCCGCCGCCAGCGTCATCGCCCAGCCGGCTCTGAGGATTTTCGGTACGCCTTCGGTGAACACGTCCAGGCCGGCTCTGGGATCGTCCGCGATCGCCTCCACCAGCTCCAGCTCGCGATGGGTGTCCAGCACGCCGGCATAGGGCCGGACCGCGTCCACCTCGACACCTTCCACCGACTCGGCCGCGGTGATCAGCACGTCCGGCAGCCGGCCGGAGGGCAGTTCCACCACCAGGTCGTCGACCGCCGTGCCGCCGCCGCGCTCCACGACGTCGACGCTGAGGATGTCGGCCCCGATGCCGCCCAGCGCGGTCGCCACCGCGCCCAGGGTGCCGGGGATGTCCGGGAGTTGGACCCGGATCAGGAAGGACAACGCGAACGCCTCCTGCATCGCGCGCGGAACCTCGCCGTCCGCGCTCGCCAGCGGGCAGCAACCGACTCCACCATTGAACTGGAAGAAGACTGCCCCGACCAGACCGGTGCCAACCACATCAGGGCTGTTACCGGCCGTCGATTGTGGCAGAACCCGCGGCGCCAGGCATCGGATGTCCGGCGGCCCGGCCGGCCCGCCGCGAACCCGGTCGAGCTGGGCATGCCGTGCGCCATAGACTCGTGTGGTCTTAGCACACTCACCCAGGAGCCCTCCCACAGTGCCCAACATCTCCCGTGCCGAGGTCGCCCACCTCGCCCGTTTGGCCCGGTTGGCGGTGACCGAGGACGAGCTGACCACCTTCGCCGGGCAGCTGGACGTCATCCTGCAGTCCGTCGCCACGGTCGGCGAGGTCGCCGCGGACGACATCCCGCCCACCTCGCACGCCGTGCCACTGGTCAATGTCTTCCGTGACGACGTGGAAATCCAGTGCCTGACCCAGCAGCAGGCGCTGTCCGGCGCTCCAGCAGCGGTGGACGGTCGGTTCCGCGTGCCGCGCATCCTGGGGGAGGAGCAATGATGCCCGACGGCACCGACCTGACCCGGGTCACCGCGGCCGAACTGGCCCGCCGGATCCACTCCGGCGAGGTGACCTCCGTCGAGGTCACGCAGGCGCACCTGGGCCGCATCGCCGAGGTCGACGAGCGGGTGCACGCTTTCCTGCACGTCGCCGAGGACAGCGCGCTGGCCGCGGCCCGCGCCGTTGACGAGGACGTGGCCGCCGGCCGCCCGCTCGCGTCGCCGCTGGCCGGCGTTCCGCTGGCGCTCAAGGACGTCGTGGTCACCGCGGGCATGCCGACCACCGTCGGTTCGCGGATGCTGCGCGACTGGGTGCCGCCCTA
>DATEPR010000433.1:0-6574 GCA_035273045.1 Pseudonocardiaceae bacterium
GAGGGCGGGCGCCACCGCCGTCGGTTCGTCCTGGGACGCCAGCGCGGCCGCCATCCGCCTGGCCAGCGCCAGCATGTGCGGACCGCCCCGGTTGCGCGCGGCCCTCGGCCGGGACGGCGCCGGCACCAGCCACCACGTGCCGTCCCTGGCCCGCGCCGCACCGTCCAGGGTGGGCAGCACAGCGGCCATCATCCGACCCAGCGGACCGGCGAGATCACGGCGGCCGCGCTCCTTGAAGCTGAGCAGCACGGTCCGCGCGACTCCGCCGTACTCGGCCAGCGCGTGCACCGGCGGGCCGTGTTCGGTGGCCGGCCGGTCCACCGCGAACGGTCCGTCGAAGACGGCGGAACATCGGACGCACAGCGGTTCACCGTCGGCGCCGCAGCCGGCGCAGACGACGGGCAGGAAGATGTCGGCGATGGTGGTCAGCAGAGTGATCATGGCGACCAGCCTGCCGGGGCCGGGCGACAGAATGGCTGAGCCGGTGCGCGTCCCGCGCGTGTCGACTGTTCACTCTCAGCGGAGCGGGCGGGTCACCCCGGGTAGAACGGGATGGCGCCGGCCGGTTGGACGTGCGGGACCGGCGTCCAGACGTCGTTGATGTCGGTGGACGACAACACACCGCCCGCGTCGGACACCAGCACCGGCCCGCTCTGTGACGCCGCCACCGCGGTCACCGTGGACGTGATGTTCGCCTGGCTGTACACGTCGAGCTTCTCGCCGTCCACGCTCACGCTCTGCACCGACGGGCCACTCCCGTTGGTGATGACGACGAGTTGGTCCTGCCGCAGCCAGTCCACCCGGATCACCCCGTTGAGCGACGGCTGGAGCACCTGGACCTGCTTGATCGACACCGAGCCCTGGTCGTCCACCACGGACCCGACCAGCAGGTGCCCGCCGGCCGCCACGGCCACCCTGACCCCGTCCATGGACAGGCGCAGGTCGGTGATGCGGCCGAACTGGGTCAGTTCGCTGGCGTCCACCGGGGACGCGACCCAACTGTTCGGCGTGCTCACCACCCGTTCGACGACGCCGTTGACCACGGTCCACAACGCCCGGCTGGGGTCGCCGGCCGCGTCGCTCGGCTCCCAGGTGGGGCGGGTGAACGAGCGGCCCCTGAGATCCTTGACGGGCTGGTCGAACGTCTTGAACGGGCCGATCCGCAGTTCGTCCGTGCCGTCGGTCCGCTTGGTCACCGTGGCCAGTTCCTGGCCGTCCATCGACTGGGCCGCGGTGACGACGGTGTAGTCGCCGTTGCCGGCCGGTCCGGCGATCGGCGCACCCGTGGTCAGGTTGAAGATCCGGTCGTGCGCCACCACCAGCGGCGTCGCGCTGGGGCCGACGTGCGGCGCGTAGGACGGCAGGTCGGACGGCCGCCAGGTGGCGTGGCCAGGGACCAGCGGCACGCCCTCGGACTCGATGGCCACGCTGCTGCCGAAGTTCTGCAGTGACCGCACGATCTGGGCGACCATCAACTGCTTCGTGTTGCTGGGCAGGTTGGGCAGCGCGTTGAAGTTGACGAAGATCTCGCCGTCCGGCTGCTCGGTGACGTTCGTCTTCAGCGTCGCGGCGGACGGGATCGCGTCCAGCACCGAGTCCTTCAGCACGTCGGACGGGCCGTCCAGCAACAACTGGAGGACCCGGCCGGGCTGGCCGATCGGGTCGGTCACCGCGTACCGCTGGTCGGGCACCAGCACGTCGCCGCCCGGGTCGAAGAAGTACACCGACACCGGCCGGTAGAACTTGTCGAAGTCGGACTGGGTGATCACCAGGCCGTTCGGCGGGTTGAGGATCCGCCACTGCCCGTCCGCGTTTCTCTTGACCTGCAAGGACAACTGGTACTGGCCGACCTGGGCCTGGCTGGCCGGCTGGAACGAGCCGTCCGGGTCGAGGATGCCCAGTTGCGTGGTGGCCAGGATGACGTCGCGCTCATTGGCTCCGCTGTCGTTGTCGCCGAACGTGGTGCTGAAGATGTCGCCGATGATCACGGCGGACGGCGGCGTCGGGCCGAGCCACTGGCTCTGCGCCGACTTCGCCAGGTAGGCGCGGGCCGTGGCGTGCAGGTTGGTCGGGTCGCCGTTGTTGGACACGAAGTCGCGGACGATGGCCAGCGGATCGTCGTTGGGGGGCGGCTGCGCGACGGCACCGGAGACGTTGCCGTTCTGCAGGTCGGCCCGCTGCGGCACGGTCTCGGCGGGAATCGTGGCGCAGCCCGTGACCAGCAGCCCGACCGCGGCGCACAGCACGACGACGAGACGGCGGCCGGTCACGGCGCTTCGCCCTTCTCCGCGGCCGCTCCGGCGCGGGCGGAAGCCATGGCGTCGGGGGCCGGCAGGGTGACCTCCGTGGGATGCCACACGGCGTCCTGTTCCGGCACCTCGACCACGGGCACGTCGTCGACCGGCGCGTCCGCGGGGGGCAGCGGGAGCGGACTTTCGGTCACCTCGGTGTTCGGGTACCTGGGCAGGGTCAGGCGGAAGCAGGCGCCCTTCCCCGGTTCGCCCCACGCCTCCAGCGTGCCGCCGTGCAGGTGCGCGTCCTCCACGCTGATCGCCAGGCCGAGGCCGGTGCCGCCGGTCCGCCGGTTCCGTGACGGGTCGGCCCGCCAGAACCGGTTGAACACGAGGTCCGCCTCGCCCGGTCGCAGCCCGACGCCGTAGTCGCGAACCGAGATCGCGACGGCGGTGTCGTTCATCGCGACCGACAGCCGCACCGGCAGGCCCTCGCCGTGGTCGACCGCGTTGGCCAGCAGGTTGCGCAGGATGCGCTCCACCCGGCGGGCGTCGACGTCCGCGGTGACCTCCTCGTCCGGCAGGCACAGCTCGATCTCGGTGGTCGTCGCGCCCACCAGGCCCTGTACCGAGTTCACCGCGCTGCGGGCCAGTCCGCGCACGTCCACCTGCTCGGACGCCAACTCCTCGACACCCGCGTCCAGCCGGCTGATCTCCAGCAGGTCGCCGAGCAGCGCCTCGAACCGGTCCAACTCGTCCACCAGCAACTCGGTGGACCGCGACAGGCCGCTCGGGAACTGCTCCCGGGAGGCGTGCAGCACGTCGGCGGCCATCCGCACCGTGGTCAGCGGGGTGCGCAGCTCGTGTGACACGTCGGAGGTGAACCGGCGCTGCAACTGGCCGAACTCCTCCAGCTGCTGGATCTGCGCCTGGATGCTCTCCGCCATCTGGTTGTAGGACTCGGCGAGCCGGGCCACGTCGTCCTCGCCGATCACCCGCATCCGCTCGTCCAGGTGCCCCTCGGCGAAGCGTTCCGCGATCTCGGCCGCGTTGCGCACCGGGCGAACCACCTGGCGGATCACCAGGCTGGTGATCGCGGCGAGCAGCAGCACCAGCACCAGGCCGCCGACCACCAGCGTGCCCTGCACGACGTTCACGGTGTTCTGCTCCGCGGACAACGAGAACAGCAGGTACAGCTGGACCGGCTGGCTGGCGCTGTTGATCGGGGCGCCGACGATCAGGTAGATCTGCTTGTTGTCACCGTTGCTCACGGTGGTCATCTGGAAGCCGCTCTGGCCGTTCTGCACGAACTGGCGCAGCCTCTGCGGCACGTCCTGGTACGGCCCGGCCGACACCACGGGTGCGGCGGGCAGGCCCGGTGACGCCGTGGCCAGCACCGGCACGAACGCGCCGGCCGCCGAACTGGCCGCCTGCTGGTCGGAACCCGGCGACTCGCTGGCGCTGGTGAGGCTGGTCAGTGCGCCGTTGAGCCGGGCCTGCGGGTTGTCCGTGCTGGAGTTCATCCCGCGCAGTTCGCTGGACACCGTGCGCTGCGCGACGCCGGTCTGCGCGATCGCGGCCTGCTGCTTGGCGTAGACGAGGCGGTCGATGATCTCGTTCTGCAGCACCATGCCCAGCACGAACACCACGGCGGTGGACAGCGCCAGGGTGCTGGTGACCACCCGCACCTGGAGCGAACGCCGCCACACCTCGCCGAACGCGACCCAACGGCGTCCGGCTTCGGCGATCAATCGACGCGACCATCGGGCAACGCGACGGGAGCCCCTGGCCACCGGGTTCACGGCTGTCTGCCTCCGGTCACGGTGGGCCCGCCTTGTAACCGACACCGCGGACCGTCAGCACCACCTCGGGGTGCTCCGGGTCGCGCTCCACCTTCGACCGCAGCCGCTGCACGTGCACGTTCACCAGGCGGGTGTCGGCCGCGTGCCGGTACCCCCACACCTGCTCCAGCAGCACCTCGCGGGTGAACACCTGCCTCGGCTTGCGGGCCAGCGCCACCAGCAGGTCGAACTCCAGCGGCGTCAACTGGATCGGCGCGCCGCCGCGCAGCACCTCGTGTCCCGGGACGTCGATGGTCAGGTCACCGATGGTGAGCGACTCGGCGGGCTCCGACTCGGTGCGCCGCAGCCGAGCCCGGATCCGGGCGACCAACTCCTTGGGCTTGAACGGCTTCACGACGTAGTCGTCGGCGCCGGACTCCAGCCCGAGCACGATGTCGACCGTGTCGCTCTTGGCGGTCAGCATGACGACCGGCACGCCGGACTCGGCGCGGATCGCCTTGCACACGTCGATGCCGTTCATGCCCGGCAACATGAGGTCGAGCAGCACCAGATCGGGCTTGAACTCGCGCAGTGCCGGCAGCGCCCGTGCCCCGTCACCGACGACCGCGGTGTCGAAGCCCTCGCCGCGGAGGACGATGGTCAACATCTCCGCGAGAGCGGGGTCGTCGTCGACCACCAGAACCCGTGCCTTCATACCCCATATAGTGGCATTACGCGGCGGCAGAGGTTGCACCACCCGCTGATCGCGGGGACGCAGCGCCGCCGCGGGCGGCGGCCAGGGTCTCGCCCGTCGCTGATCGGACTCCGACACCGCGCCCTCCAGCCTGAGATCCGCATGCCTCCGCATGCCGTGGATGAAGGAATTGTCGGTGAACGTGACTCAGCGCAGCAATGTCTTGGCCAAGACTGCGGTGTCGACCGTCGACGTTCCGTCCAGGACGTGCCACGGTGACAGCCAGTTCTTCGCCGCCAACTCGTCGTACACGGCGGCGCACCTGGCCTGGAGCCCGGCGTCGGCCTCGAAGCTGTCCTTGGTGCGGTCGGTGTCGGTCGCCGCGCGCTGGTCCGCGCGGCTGGCGGCCACGTCGACCGGCACCCGGAGCAGGAGTTGGGCGTGCGGGGTGGGCAGGCCGAAGCGATCCATCTCCAGGGCGCGCACCCACTCGGTGAACGGGCCGTCGGCGCCCTCGCGCAGGCGGGCGGCGCCGTAGGCGGCGTTGGAGGCGACGTAACGGTCGGCGAGCAGGACATCGTGCGAGGCCGTCAAGGCACGCAGTTCGTTCTTCGCGGCCAGTCGGTCCAGCGCGAACAGCACCGCCATCCCGTGCACCGACTCGCTCAGGTCGCCCAGGTCACCGTGCAGGGCGTCCCGGACGAGTTCGGCGTGGATGTCGTTGCCGTAGCGGGGAAAGGCCACCTGCGCGACCGACGCGCCCGCCCGGCGGAGCGCCGTCACCAGGGCGTCGGCGAGGGTTCGCTTGCCGGCGCCGTCCAGACCTTCGACCACCACGAGTCTGCCCACGGCGTCCATCCTGCCCGGGCCGTCCTGGACGTGGCTGAAGGGGTTCGCTCAGCTGAACCAGTCGAAAACGGGTTGGGTGACGCTGCCGAGGACCTGGCCGACGCCGCCGAGGAGGCCACCGTTGTCGGGCTCGGTGGTGGCGGGTGGGGTTGTCGGCTGGGTCGTGGGTTGGGTCGTGGGTTGGGTTGTCGGCCCGGTCGTGGTCGGTTGGGTTGTGGTCGGTCGGGTGGTCGACTGCGGTGTCGACGGGGTGGTGGCGGTGTGGTGGGTCAGTGGGGTGGTCGCCGTGGTGGTTGACCGGGTTGTGTTGGTGGTGGTCGTGGGTTGGGTGGTGGCGGTTCGGTGGGTTGTCGTGGGGCGGGTGGTGGTGGCGTTGTGGCGCGTGGTTGTGGTTGCCGGCTGGTGGACGGTTTTGGGGTGGGCCGTGGTGGCGGCGGTCGGGGCGCTGCCGGATGAGGTGCCGGTTTCGGTGAGCACGATGTCGCCGCCGGACTGGGCGAGGCCGGCGGACGCGATGTCGCCCGTGGTGCGCTGGCCGTGGTTGAAGAACAGGCTGCCGACGACGGCGCCGAGGGTGAGGACCGCGCCAGCGGCGACGCCGCTCAGGGCGCGGCGGGCGGCGCGGGAGCGGACCGCCGGTCGGTAGCCCTCGCGTTCGAGCAGTTGGGCGACCGAGATGGGGCGGCGGAGATAGCCGGGCGCTAACTCCACGGTATCGCCGTCCGTAGCAAAGCTCACTGCTCCGACCTCCGTATGGGTGACCGTCCAAATACGCGGGGCGATGTTATCGCAGCGTGACTTCACGGAGGGTGTCAATAATGTGATCACAGTCACTTTTCGCGATGCGCGAGCTGACCAATGACCGGACGACACGCGGCCGAGAGGCCAGCGGCCGCCATGTCGACGCCGGAACTGACTTGACCATCGAGCGAACGACACGCCGGCTCACGTGCGCAGGAAGCCGAGGCTCTGGAGCCGGCACAGGCGACAATGCCCAGGCCGCTGCCTGAGTGTGTCGA
>DATEPR010000434.1:0-9412 GCA_035273045.1 Pseudonocardiaceae bacterium
CTACGGGCCGCGGCAACGGGACGCGCGCACCGCAGATGTCGCAGGTGCCGCTCACGAGCCGGCCGGTGCAGCCGTGCCGGGGGCAGTGGCCGGAGCCCACCGTCATGCGTGCCTCCGGTCAGTTCGAGTAGGTGGGCGCCGGCGGCCGCGGCACCGCGCCCAGGTGACCGCCCACCCAGGTGCGGTAGGCGCTGTCCCAGCCGCCGTCGGTCCGCAACCGCTGGAGCACGCCGTTGACGAAGCTGACGAAGTCCCTGTCGTCCTTGGGGAACGCCAGGCCGTACGGCTCCGGCGCGATCGACCCGCCGACGATCTTGGTGTTCGGGTCCTGCGCCTCCATGCCGGCGAGGATGGTGTTGTCCGTGGACACCCCGGACACCTGGCCCTGCTGGAGCATCACCAGGCAGTCCGACCAGTCGTTGACCGCGACCGGGACCGGCGGGTGGGCCTCGCCGGGGGTCGGTGCCAGCGAGTCGGAGCCGATGGTGGCGCACACCCGCTTGCCGCCCAGGTCCTGGATGCCGCGGGCCGTGGAGTCGGCCCGGACCAGCACCTGCCGCTGCGCCTGGAAGTACACGGTGGAGAACGCGACCTGCTGCAACCGGGCGCACGAGATGGTGAACGTCCTGGCCACCAGGTCGACCTGGTGCTGTTGCAGCACGGGGATGCGCTGGGCCGACGTGATGGCCTTGAACACGACCTTGTTCGGGTCGCCGAAGATCGCGGCGGCCACGTCCCGGACCATCTGGATGTCGAAGCCCTCCAGGTTGTTGGTCGTGGGGTTGCGGTAGCCGAACAGGTAGGTGTTCTGGTCGACGCCGGCGATCAGGTAGCCGCGCTGCTGGATCCGGGCCATGGTCGACCCGGCCGGCATGTGGCCGGGCGCGGGCAGGCTCGCCGGCGGGCGCAGGCTCGCGGTCGGGTTGGCGCAGTTGGGCGTCGGGCCGGGCTCCGGTGGCAGCGCGGCCTTGCCGATCAGCACGCCACCCGGCAGCGGCGCCTGGGCCGGGCCGGTGTCGGCCAGGTTCACCGGGCCGGAGTTGGCGGCGCAGCCGGTGGCCAGCACCGCGAGCAGTGCGACGCCGAGCGCGAGCCGCGCCCTCTTCCTCGGGATCATCGGTACTCCCTCAGCCGCTGCCAGAGGCCGATCGCGGCGCCGGCCGCGGCCAGCACCAACAGCACGAGCACGCCGACCGGCAGGGCGGTCAGCCACCCGCCGGCCGTGCCGGTCTGGTCGGCGAACACCGTGCGCGCCTGGTTGATCGCCTTGGCGAGCGCGTTGTCCACCTTGTCGAACTGGGCCGCCTCATCGGGTTTGCCGGCGCCGCCGGTGCCCAGCGTGATGCCGACGGCGGTCTGGTAGTCACCGGACTTGTTGGCGCCGGTGGCCTGGTTGTGCAGCGCGAACCAGGACTTCGCGGCGGCGCTGGCCTGGTCCACCTGGCCGTTCAGCACCGAGTCGGACGAGCCGGCGCGCACCTGGCCGAGCAGGCCGCCGGAGCCGTCGGTGCCGCCGATCGCCCTGGTCAGCGTCTGGAACGGCTGGTTGTAGTCCTGGCCGCCCCTGGCCACCAGGGTGAGCATCTCGTCGGTGCGCGCCTGCAACGCCTTGGTCCTGGCCTGCGCCAGCGTGTCGGCGGGCGCCGAGCCGGCGGACCGGGCGTGCGACACGTGCACGGTCTCCAGGACCAGGCCGGTGGCCGACCACAGCACGGCGACGGCGACCGCGACGGTGGCCACCAGCAGGCCGACATTGATTACCCGGTTGGTGCGTTTGCGCACGTAGCGCTGGGTGACGACGAGCGCGGCGAGCAGCACGACCACCAACACGGTGGCGGCCCACGGGAACGACGTGGCGTCGTCCTGGGCCTGCTCGACCCGCTGGGTGTCCACGGCGTACAGGGCCTGCGCGGCGGGCAGCAGGGTGGCCTGCATGAGGTGGTCGGCCTCGCGCAGGTAGGCCGAGCCGATCGGGAAGCCCAGCGCGTTGTTGGCGGACGCGCGCTCGACCAGTCCGGTGTAGACGGGGATGCCGGTGGACAGCTGCGCCAGCGGCCGGGCCGCGTCGGCGACGCCTTCGACGTCGGTGGCCGCGATCGCGAGCGCGGCGCCGGCCTGCCGCACGTCGGTCTGGTAGCGCGCCCGCAACGCGGGCGGTGTGACAGCGCTGGACAGGAACGCGCTGGCCGCGGTGGCGTCCGCGTCGGACAGCGACCGGTACATCTGCTGGGCGGCGGCGGAGAACGGCTCGCGGCGGGCGGTCAGGTCGTCCAGCGTGCTGGCCTTGCCCTGCACGGCGAGCAGGCCGATGACGCCGGTGAGCAGGCTGAGCACGACGAGGCCGACCATGGCCAGGCCGAGCCGGCCGGGTGTGGAGTTCGCGGTGCGGCGCAGGCCGCCGGTGAGCGCGGCGGGTGGGGCCGCGGCCCGGCGGGTGGCCGGCGCGGGACGAGCGGTGCTGGTCACGGACATGACGGCCCCCTCACGACGCGCGATATCCCCCAAGACGACACCTTCTCATGAACGTAGTGCACTTCGGGCCGTTCGATGGCGATTGGTGACAAGGCGAGATCGCCGGCCGCGAAAGTCGAGCGAAACGGTCGGCCGGCTCCCCTAGGCTCGCCACGCACGGTGAAGGGCGCGGCACCCAACTCTCTGCTTCAAAAACTCTTATTGACTAAACTTCTTGCCGTCCCTAGTATCTCTGCCGGGACGAAGGAGGGGGAATGAACGCACACAGCGAGCCGGCCGTACGGGCGGAGCGACTGGTCAAGACATTCGGGTCGACCAGGGCGCTGGACGGAGTCGACCTGGAAATACCGGCCGGCAAGGTCCTCGGCCTGCTCGGGCCGAACGGAGCCGGCAAGACCACCACGGTCCGCATCCTGACCACGCTGCTGCGCCCGGACTCGGGGCGCGCCTGGGTCGCCGGCCACGACGTGCAGGCCGACCCGGAGGCGGTCCGGCGCAGCATCGGCCTGTCCGGCCAGTACGCGGCCGTCGACGAGAGCCTGACCGGATTCGAGAACCTCTACATGGTGGGCCGGTTCTACGGGTTCAGCCGGGCCAACGCCCGGTCCAGGGCCAGGGAACTACTCGCCGACTTCCGGTTGCAGGAGGCAGCCGACCGGCCGGCCAAGACGTACTCGGGGGGTATGCGCCGCCGGCTGGACCTGGCCGGCGCGCTGGTCGCCCGGCCGGCCGTGGTGGTGCTGGACGAGCCCACCACCGGCCTGGACCCGCGGGGCCGGCTGGACACCTGGGAGGTCATCAGCAACCTGGTCAGCGACGGCGCCACGGTGCTGCTCACCACGCAGTACCTGGAGGAGGCCGACCAGCTCGCGGACATCATCGCGGTGATCGACAAGGGCAAGCTGATCGCCGAGGGCACGTCCGACGAGCTCAAGGCGCAGACCGGCGGGGAACGGCTGGAACTGGTCGTGTCCGACGCCGCCGAACTGGCCCTGGCCAGCCAGGTGCTCGCCGACGTCGGTTCGGACACGCCGGTGGTGGACGAGCAGGCCAGGCGGGCCGGCGTACTGGTGGACACCGGCCCGAAGGCGCTGATCGAGGCGCTGCGCCGGCTGGACCTGGACGGCGTCACCGTGCTGGACGTCGGACTGCACCGGCCGACGCTGGACGACGTGTTCCTGTCGCTGACCGGGCACGCCGCCGAGGAGGAACAGCCGGAGCCGGCGAAGCGGGGCCGGCGCGGCCGGAAGGCGAAGGGGGAGACGAAGTGAACGCGCTGACCAGGGTGCTACGCGACGGCGGCACCGTCACCTGGCGCAACCTGATGAACATCCGGCGCAATCCGGAGATGCTGATGGCCGCCACCGTGCAGCCGATCATGTTCGTGCTGCTGTTCGCGTACGTGTTCGGCGGCAGCCTCGGCGGCGCGTCGTACCGCGAGTTCCTGATGGCCGGCATCTTCGCCCAGACGGTGGCCTTCAACTCGGCGTTCACCACCATCGGGATGGCCAACGACCTGCAGAAGGGCATCATCGACCGGTTCCGGTCGCTGCCCATGTCGCGGGTCGCGGTGATCCTCGGCCGGACCAGCTCGGATCTGCTGATCAACGCGCTCGGCCTGGCCGTGATGTCGGCCTGCGGGCTGGTCATCGGCTGGCGCATCCACACGTCCGTGCTGGAGGCGATCGGCGGCTACGGGCTGCTGCTGCTGTTCGCGTTCGCCATGTCGTGGACCGGCGCGCTGATCGGGTTGGCCGCGCGCAGCGTCGAGGTGGCGCAGAGCGCCGGCCTGATCTGGCTGTTCCCGGTCACGTTCATCTCGTCGGCGTTCATCTCGGCGCAGAACATGCCGGGACCGCTGAAGGCGATCGCGCACTGGAACCCGATCACCACGGTGGCCGACGCGACCCGGAAGCTGTTCGGCAACGCCAACCCGCCGAACCTGCCGGCCAGCACCGGCTGGGCCGCGGACCACGCGGCGGCGTACTCGCTGGTCGCGGCGATCCTGATCATCGCGATCTTCCTGCCGCTGGCGGTGAGCCGGTACCGGCAGGTGGCCAGCCGCTGAGCGGCCACAGCGCCGGAAAGCAGCGACCCCCGGACGACTCCCACGCCGTCAACGTGGGCCCGAGCTGGACAGGGCTCGGAAGTCCGGGGGTCGGGTGACTGCCTGGAATTCGCCGGGACACCCCTGTCGACCAGCGGTCGACGAGAGATTCGGCGATCAACTACGTCGGGGCGTCCTAACGGACAGCCACCTCACGAGTCCCGTTGCTATACAACTGTGGACCACCTCCTCTCTCGTGTACCGCCGAGCCTAGGAACCACGCGCCCACTGGCGCAACGTGATTTGTTCTGCCGCCGGCGAACCACCCGTCGTCACCCGTTCGGTCAACGTTGAACCGTGAACATCCGGTTTGCCGTGTATAAGCAACCTGACGCGGGGGTGTGACGTCCTCCGGACAGGTCATCCAGCTAGTCGGGGAACGTCTGGAGGCGTGCTCAGAGATGATGATTCGACGTACCGCGGCGCGGATCGCGCTGCTCACCACGGGGGTCGTCGCGGCTGTGGTCCTGGCCGGCTGCGGCGGGGCGAACCAGGCCACCGGCGGCACCTCGGTCACACCGTCCACCGGCTCCGCCGGGGGCCAGACGTTCGTCCCGGTGACGTCCACGACGGTCGCGGCGGCACCGAGTACCACCACACCGACGACACCGGCCGCGGCGGGCGGCGGCGAGCCGGGCGCCGGCACGACCGCCGAGTGCAAGCCGGCGAACCTCAAACTGTCGCTGGGCGGTGGCGAGGCCGCCGCCGGCCACGTCTTCCAGGCACTGCGCTTCACCAACGTGAGCAAGGTCTCCTGCGTGATCGTCGGCTTCCCTGGAGTGTCCTATGTGACCGGTGACAACGGCCGGCAGGTGGGTGAACCCGCCCAGCGGGACGGCAAGGTCGGCGCCCAGATCACGCTGCACCCCGGCCAGGTCGCGTCGGCCATCATCAGCGAGACCGACGTCGGCGTGTTCGACCCGGCGCAGTGCAAGCCCACCGACACGCGAGGATTCCGCGTCTACCCGCCGGACTCGACGGCGTCGATGTTCGTCGCGCAGCCCGGCCGGGGCTGTGCGGGCAACCCGCCGGACCCCCAACTGCGTGTACAGACCATCAAGCCCGGGGCCGGAAGTGCGTGACAGGGAGCCTGACGCATAGTCCCACCCCTGCGATCGTGCCGGTTCGGCTCACCGAGAGCCGGGCCGGCACGACCCTTTACGGGCCACCCGAAGCCGCCTAACGTGGGCTCCGTACACGTCAACACGCGGGAGCTCGGGCCACCGGGCTGAGAGGACGGCTGAACGCGCCGTCGACCGCTGGAACCTGACCGGGTAATGCCGGCGTAGGGAGATTCGGCGATGAGCGTTTCCACCAAGTCCGACAATGTCCGGCCCGACGACGCGCGCCCGCGCGGCGAGGTGGCACCCACCCTGGCCGGCCCGACCCCGAAGGTCCTCGGCTTCACCGACCAGGGCGCGTTGTGGACGAACCTGGGCGTGAGCCTGCTCGGCTTCGCCGGCGCCTTCACGGTGTTGCAGCCGCCCAACGTGCCGCAGCTGTCCATCGCGGCGGCCATCGTGGCGACGATCGTCGGCACGGTGCTGGGCAGCGTGATGCTCGGCCTGTCCGCGATCCCCGGCGCGCGTACGGGTGCGCCGGCGATGGTGGTGCTGCGCGGCCTGTTCGGCGGCCGGCTGTCCTACCTGCCGACGCTGCTCAACATCCTGCAACTGCTCGGCTGGGGCACGTTCGAGCTGATCGTGATCACGCAGGGCGCGCAGGCGCTGTTCCACGGCGGTCCGAGGTGGCTGTTCGTGCTGATCGCGGGCGCGGTGACGATCGCCATGACGATCCGGCCGCTCGGGTCGGTGCGGGTGCTGCGCCGCTATGTCACGATCGCGGTGGCGATCGCGATGATCTACCTGTTCGTGCAGATCCTGCGGCATCCGCTGCCGGACCTGACGCACGGTTCGTGGCGCGGTTTCTGGGCCGGCTCGGACGCCGCCCTCGCGGTCGCGGTGTCCTGGATCCCGTTGGCGTCGGACTACTCGCGGCACTCGAAGAGCGCGGGCGCGGCGTTCTCCGCGGCGACCGTCGGCTATTCGGTCACCCAGGTGCTGACCTATGCGATCGGCCTGTTGTTGCTGGCCAACGTGAACGGCGTCGCGGCGGACTCGTTCCAGCCGTTCCTGGCGGTGCCGCTGGGTGCGGTGTTCTTCGCGGTCCTGGTGCTGCGTGAGGTGGACCAGTCGTTCACCAACGTCTATTCCACCGGCGTGTCGATACAGAACCTGTTCCCCAGGGCCGACCGCAGGGTGCTCACGGTCGGGATCGGCGTCCTGACCACGGTGTTCGCACTGCTGCTGGACATCAACAGCTACGTGAACTTCCTGACCCTGATCGGCTCGGTGTTCGTGCCGATGTTCGGCGTGCTGGCGGCCGACTACTTCGTGGCTGGGCGGTCGAAGCGGTGGGACGTGTCGGTGCGGGCCCGGTCCCGGTGGGGCATGCTCGTCGCCTGGCTGGTCGGGCTGGCCGTGTACCAGCTGATCAATCCCGGTGACGCGGGCGCGTGGTCGACGTTCTGGGTGCACGTGGCCGGCTGGCTGCACGTCACCGCGCAGAGCTGGATGAGCGCGTCGCTGTTCTCGTTCCTGGCCGCCGGAATCGTGGCCTACGCGGCCGACCTGGTCAGCCGTCCCGCTCGGGCCGCGGACCACGCACCCGCCGGTACAGATTGACCAGGAACGGGCCGGCGGCCCACAGGACGTACGCCCATCCGGTGAAGAAGGCCACCGGGACCGAGAGGACGAACCCGGTGGCCATGCCGAGTTCCCGGAGGTAGGTGCGGCGGAAGATGCCGGGCGGCACGTCGTCCCGGTGGAGGCGCCTGACCTCGATCTCCCGCACCATGAGCGTGAACGTCACGAACGCGGCGACCTGCACCAGCACGTAGAAGTCGAAGCGGAGTTGGAACGCTCCCTCACCGGTGATCACGCGGGTCGCGAACGGCGTCACGACCTGGCAGAACAGCCAGCACAGGGTGAGCCCGGTCAGCCTGCCGTCCAGGTAGGTGACATACCGGAACATGTTGTGGTGTCCCCGCCAGTGCGCGGAGATCACCAGGAAGCTGATCGCGAACGCCAGGTACACGTCACGGTGGGCCAGGGCGTCGTGCCACATCTGCCCGTTGGTCGTGCCGTCCGGCACCGGCAGGTCCAGCGCCAGCAGCGTGATCGCGATGGCGATGACGGCGTCGGCGAAGAACGTCAGGCGCTCCACGGCGAGTGAACGCACCTCGATCTCGCCCGCGGAGTAATCCGACCTTTCGCTGGTCATGACCGCATACGGTGCCACATCCGCGAACGGTTTGCCTCCGGCGCGTTCCTGTTCAGGGTTTGCGGGCGACGGCCGCGTAGTTCAACGGCCGTGCCAGGTCATCCCGGCCGGACGGCTCCTCGGGGCGCCAGTCGGCGGCGTACACGACGCCTGGTTCGACGATGGTGAGGCCGTCGAAGAACGCGGTGAACTGCTCCCGGCCGCGCAAGGTGATGGGGTCCGCGGTTTCGTCATAGGACTGGATGACGGCCGTGAACATCTCCTTCACCTCGTCGGCCGCCTCGTCCACCGAGTGATGGGTGATCGCCACGCAGGAACCTGAAGCGATCCGGCGCCGATAACATGCCATCAGGTCGTACGGCCGGTCGTCGTCCGAGACGAACAGCCACACGGAACCCATCACGAGTCCCACCGGTTCGCGGAAGTCAATCAACCGCCGGGTGTCGGGATGGTCCAGGATCGACTCGGGATACCGCAGGTCGGCCTCGATGATCGACACGTTGCCGGCGTTTTCGCGCAACAGCAGGTCATAGGACTGATTGACGACCTCCTGATCCTTGTCGACATAGACCACACGTGCGTCGCAGACAATCTCGTCGACGACGTGGTGCGTGTTGCCCACGGTCGGAATACCGGAGCCGATGTCAATGAACTGCCTGATGTCGCACTCGGCCGCCATGTACCGGCAGGCACGCCGCAAGAATCCACGATTGTGATGGGAACCGGCGTCCAGATGGGGAAAGAACCTGAACATGCGCTCGGCGAACACCTTGTCGACGTCGTAATGGGCTGAGCCACCCAGGAAGTAGTCGTACAGTCGGGCGGCGGTCGGCTTGGTGACGTCGAGCTCACGAGCCTCGAACGGTTCCTCGGTCATGTCACCCTCCTCAAGGCGGACCGTGACATGCAGACAGGTTAGTGCGCCGGACCCGTCGAGCACGGCTCGATGGGCAGTCACGTGGAACCGCTCGGCGGATCGATCTCGTGCCAGAGCGCATGGTCGAACCGCTACAGCGCCTTCAGCTCCTCCGTGACCCCCTGCACGGACGCCTTCGCGTCGCCGAACAGCATCGCCGTCTTGCTGTCGTAGTACAGCTCGTTCTCGATGCCGGCGAACCCGGTGTTCATCGAGCGCTTCAGCACGATGATCGAATGGGCCTCGTCGACGTTGAGGATCGGCATGCCGTGGATCGGCGAGTTGGGGTTGCTGCGGGCCGCCGGGTTGGTGACGTCGTTGGCGCCGATCACCAAGGCCACGTCGGTCCGGGCGAACTCGCCGTTCACGTCGTCCATCTCGCGCAACTGGTCGTAGGGCACGTCCGCCTCGGCCAGCAGCACGTTCATGTGGCCGGGCATGCGTCCGGCGACCGGATAGATCGCGTACTTGACCTCGACACCCTTGGCCTCCAGCGCCTTCTCCAGCTCTCGGACCGAATGCTGGGCCTGGGCGACGGCCATGCCGTACCCGGGAGCGACCACCACCCGCCGCGCGTAGGCGAGCTGGATGGCCACGTCCTGCGCGCTGGTGGAGCGCACGGTTCCGCCGCCGTC
>DATEPR010000435.1:0-3093 GCA_035273045.1 Pseudonocardiaceae bacterium
TCGTGTGCCACTCGGCAGTGGGTAATCGCCAAATGGTCGCGGCGTCTCGGGTGGGCGTGGCACCGGCGCACGCCGGCGACGCCCCGGCCGGCGATCCGGCGCACCCGCCGCGAACAGCGGATTCAGTGGCCTGCCAGATGATCGACAGCAGGTCGAGCTGGGCCGGCTCAAGTTCGCCGGACTGACACGGTGGGGTGACACGTGACCACTCGGCGAATGAGCACCCAACGGGGGTAGCGCACCTCGATACGGCCGTCCAGCAGCGGCGATGCCAGCCGGACACGGCACGCCGCCCCGGGGCCGCGGCGCCAATCGAAGCGGGCCGCAATCGGACATCGATCACCGGCGGTAGCCGCGAAGTTCACACCTATGTGGGAAATTCGGCACGCTGTCGAACCGAAACGGGCGGGCCGCGGAACAACGGTAAACGACCGACAGCCTGATCCGATACGGACGGATCACGGACAAATCACGGGGCCAATCCGCTACCGGAACGCCGGGTACGCGGGCAGGTCCTCGCGGACGCCGAACCGGCGCTCCAGCGCGGCCACCACCTCGTGGGCGTGGTCCACCACGTCCCGCTCACCGGCCCGGGCCGCGTCCTTGGCCAGTTGCAGCCAGCGGGACCGCAGCGCGACGCTGCGCCGGGGCGCCAGCGGCTCCGCGGTCAGCGGCCGGTCCTCCTGGCCGGCCCGCGGCAGGAACCACCACGTGGACACCCACACCCAGAACAACTGGGCGTCCAGCAGGCCGGGGAGCAACACGTCGTCGTCGTCCAGATCAGGCCACACGTCCCGGATCTCCGCCCGCCACGCGGCCACCATCGCCTCGGTCATGCCGGCCGGCAGCGTGAACGAGCACCAGCAGGACGGGAACGGCACCCGCAGGTAGCCGGCGTCCAGCAGCACGTCCCGCCAGCAGCCGCCCTCGAAGTCCAGGAACCGGACGCCCTTGCTGGTGATCACGTTGTTGTCCGGGCAGGCGTCGGACGGGCTGAACGCCCGGTGGCTGTGCGAGTCCAGCAGCCACGACGAGCCGTTCGCCCTGCGGTGCGCCGCCGCCGACGTGACCACACCCAGCGCGTCGGCGAGCAGTTCGGGCAGCTCCTCGAACGCCTGGTGACCGGCGGACGCCAGCGGGTCGATCACCCGCGACACCCCGAGCCGGCGGGACAGCGCGTCGAAGTCGGCCTCGCGGCCGGCGGTGCTGGCGTGCAGCCGGCCCAGCGAGCGGGACCAGGACAGCAGCGCCCGTTCGGCCGCCTTCGGGTCGTCACCGACCAGCTCGTCGGCCAGCGTCGGCGCCCGCCCCAGGTCCTCCAGCACGACCAGCCGTTCCGCCGGGTCGTGCGCGAACATCTCCGGGCACATCCGCTCGTCCGGCGCCAGCGCGTTGAACAGCTGGTAGCTGACCGCCTCCTGGACGAAGGCATCGCCGAGGGCACCCGGCGTCGCCGGGCCGTACCGCTTCACCACCAACGTCCTGGGCAGCGAGAACGGCGTCGCGGCCACCCGCACCCGGACCACCGTCGACGTGCCGCTGCCACCGAGGTCCTCCGGGTCGGCCAGCCGGATGGATGCGCCGAACCGATGGCTGAGCACCTGCTCAGCCGCCGCGACCGTCCCCGACACCGCCGACTCGACGCCCCCTGCGGCGTCCGATGAGCCGGTGGTGGTGTCCACACTCATCCCCTCCGACCCTACTCGCGGCCAGGCCGCACCGGGCGTCATTCCACTCCGTGCGACACCTGAGAAAACGCCGCTCGCAGCGGATTTCGGCCGGCCGACCCGGTGCGACGCAAGCGACCGTAGTGCCGTTCACCGATGACGGCAGGCACGCTTTGGTAACGGATCGCTCACCGGGAGTGACGTTCAGCTCTCCGGCTGTGCCGGACTGGCCGGCTTGGCGTCGATCCCGGCCTCTTTGCGCTGCTCCGGCGTGATCGCCGCCGGCGCCCCGGTGAGCGGGTCGTAGCCGCCGCCGGACTTGGGGAACGCGATGACCTCGCGGATCGACGGCTGGCCGGCCAGCAGCATCGCCGTGCGGTCCCAGCCGATCGCGATGCCGCCGTGCGGGGGCGCGCCGAACCGGAACGCGTCCAGCAGGAAGCCGAACTTCTCCTGCGCCTCCTCGGCCGACAGGCCCATCACCTCGAACACCCGCTGCTGCACGTCGGCCCGGTGGATACGGATCGAACCGCCGCCCAACTCGTAGCCGTTGCAGACGATGTCGTAGGCGTAGGCCAGGGCGGCGCCCGGGTCGGACTCGAACCGGTCCTCCCACTCCGGGGTCGGCGACGTGAACGCGTGGTGCACCGCGGTCCAGCGGCCACTGCCCACAGCCACGTCACCACTGGCCACGGCGGTCGCGGCCGGTGTGAACAGCGGCGCGTCCACGACCCACACGAACGACCAGGCGTCCTCGTCGATCAGACCCAGCCGCCGGCCGATCTCCAGCCGGGCCGCGGCCAGCACGCCACGGGCCGTGTCCGGGTCGCCGGCCGCGAAGAACACGCAGTCGCCCGGTTCGGCGCCGGCCGCCTTGGCCAGACCCTCCCGTTCCGCGTCGGACAGGTTCTTCGCCACCGGACCGGACAGCGTGCCGTCCTCCCCCACCAGGACGTAGGCCAGGCCCCTGGCGCCGCGCTGCTTCGCCCACTCCTGCCAGGCGTCCAGGGTGCGCCGCGGCTGGCTGGCGCCGCCCGCCATCACCACGCTGCCCACATAGGGCGCCTGGAACACCCGGAACGGCGTCTCGGCGAAGAACTCGGTCAGCTCGGTCAGTTCCAGCTTCAGCCGCAGGTCCGGCTTGTCCGTGCCGTAGCGGGCCATCGCGTCGGCGTAGGTGATCCGAGGGATCGGCAGGGGGATCTCGTAGCCGGCCAGTTCCCGCCACAGGGCGGCCAGGATCCGCTCGGTCAGCGCGATGACGTCGTCCTGGTCCACGAAGCTCATCTCGATGTCGAGCTGGGTGAACTCAGGCTGCCGGTCGGCGCGGAAGTCCTCGTCCCGGTAGCAGCGGGCGATCTGGTAGTACCGCTCCATCCCGGCGACCATCAGCAACTGCTTGAACAGCTGCGGCGACTGCGGCAGC
>DATEPR010000436.1:0-13588 GCA_035273045.1 Pseudonocardiaceae bacterium
GGCCGGCCGGCGGCCCGGTGACGTACCAGGGGGCGGCGAACGGCGTAGCCGGCGTTTCCATGACGCGCAGCTCGCCCCGGCGGACCCGGTTGGCCACCAGGTGCTCGATCGCGGGCGCCGCACCGGCTCCGTCCGCCGCCGCCGCCCACGCGGCCGTCTGGTTCGGGAAGACCTTGACCCGTTGCTCGTCCACGCGCAGCGCGCGCAGTAATCGGCCGGTGTCGCTGTCCGGGTCGGTGCCGGACGAGTCGACCAGCCACGGCCACTGGGCGGGGTTGCCGTGGGCGCGTTCGTTGCGGCCGACGACCACGACCAGGCGGGCGCGGAACAGCGGCTGGCTGAACAGTTCCGGGGACTTGTCGCCGGCCAGGTTGGGTCCGATGGCGAGATCGGCCAGGCGGTTGCCGACCAGGACCGGCATCTCGCCGGTGGCGGCGACGCCGGCCATCGTCTCGATCCGGTGGCTGGAGCGGACCGCGAACGCCTCCACCAGGGGTGGTGCGACGAACTCGGCGAGTGGACTGTCGGCCACGACGCGCAACTGTTCCGGTGCGCCACGGGCGGCCCGGACGCCGGCTTCCGCGTCGGCGCCGAGCGCCACCATCTGCGCGGCGATGCCGAGCAGGCGGCCGCCGCCCGCGGTGAGCGTCATGCCGTTGCCGCCGCGGACCAGCAGCGGGTCGCCGAAATGCTTGCGCAGCGCGGCCAACGCCTGCGACACGGCGGGTTCGCTGACGTCCAGGGCGTGAGCGGCCGCGGAGACCGAGCCAAGCCGGGCGACCAGGACGAACGCGCTCAACTGGGTGAGGGTCACGTCACACCTTCTGCTCGACACCCGGCCGAAACACCGGCGGATGCGGTGCGATGGCCTGAAGATCACCGCGTTCGCGGAGCTGAACAGACCTCCTAACCGAATGATTATCTCCCCGTTGTGGGCCGGCCGGCGGGGCGGCACGCTGTGCGTCCACAACGATGTGGAGGACACGCATGCAGGTTCCCGCGCCATTCCAGTACGAGCGTGCCACCAGCGTCGAGCACGCGCTGGCACTGCTCGCCCGCTACGGACCGGAGGCCAGGGTGGTGGCCGGCGGGCACAGCCTGCTGCCGATGATGAAGCTGCGGCTCGCGCAGCCGGAAGCCCTGGTGGACATCAACGATCTCACCGAACTGGCGCAACTCCGGTTGGACGGGAACCACCTGAGTATCGGCGCGATGGTCCGGCACGCCCAGTTGCTCGACTCGGCCGTGGCCGGCGAGCACTTCGCGATCCTGCGGGACGCGGAACGGGTGATCGCCGACCCGGTGGTGCGCAACCGGGGCACGGTGGGCGGTTCGCTGTGCCAGGCCGATCCGTCCGAGGACCTGTCCGCGGTGTTCTGCGCGCTGCGCGCCGAACTGGTCTGCCAGGGCCCGGACGGCAGGCGGACCGTGCCGGCACGGGACTTCCTGGTCGGACCGTACGAAACGGCCCTGGCGGACGGCGAGATGCTGGTCGAGATCCGGGTGCGGATCCGGCCGAACGGCAGCAGCTACCAGAAGGTGGAGCGGCGGGCCGGTGACTGGGCCGTGGCCGCCGCGGGTGCCGTGCTGGAACTGTCCGGCGACGTGATCGGCGACGTCGGCATCGGGCTGACCGCGGTCGGTGCCCAGGGTGGCGTGGCGCGGGAGGCCGAGGACTTCCTGCGCGGTGGAGCGGCGACCGGGGAGCGGTTCGCCGAGGCGGGCCGGCTCGCGGCCGAGAACTGCTCACCGTCGGCCGACCAGCGCGGCCCCGTGGACTACAAGCGACACCTGGCCGGCGAACTCGTCACCCGCGCGCTGCGGGCCGCGGCCGCCCGAGCGCAGGGCAGAGAGGCGTAGGCATGCAGATCACCGTGAACGTCAACGGCGAGGACCACACCAGTGAGGTGGAGCCGCGCCTGCTGCTGGTGCACTACCTGCGGGACGTGCTCGGCCTGACCGGCACGCACTGGGGTTGCGACACGTCCAACTGCGGCACCTGCGTGGTGTGGCTGGACGAGCAGCCGGTGAAGTCGTGCACCGTGCTGGCCGCGATGGCCGACGGGCACCGGGTGCGCACCGTCGAGGGCCTGGAGACCGACAAGGGCCTGGATCCGGTGCAGCAGGGTTTCATGGAGTGCCACGGGTTGCAGTGCGGTTTCTGCACGCCGGGCATGATGATGACCGCGCGCTGGCTGCTCGACCGCAACCCGCACCCGACCGACGACGAGGTGCGCGAGGCCATCTCCGGGCAGATCTGCCGGTGCACCGGTTACGAGAACATCGTCCGCTCGATCCAGTGGGCCGCCGATCATCCGGCAGAACAGGAGGTCGGCGCGTGACCACCACCGAGGAGAACGCCACGCCGATGGGCTTCGGCCGCATGCACCGCAAGGAGGACGCGCGGTTCATCCGGGGCCGGGGCAACTACGTGGACGACGTGCGACTGCCCGGCATGTTGCACGGCGCTATCCTGCGCAGCCCGTTCGCGCACGCCAGGATCGTGTCGATCGACACGACGGCGGCCGAGGCGCACCCGAAGGTGCGGGCCGTGGTCACCGGCAAGGTGCTGGAAACGCTGAACCTGGCGTGGATGCCGACGCTGTCCTATGACACGCAGGCGGTGCTGGCCACGGACAAGGTGCGGTTCCAGGGCCAGGAGGTCGCCTTCGTGGTGGCCGACGACCACTACGCGGCCCGGGACGCGCTCGCCCTGATCGACGTGGAGTACGAGCCGCTGGAACCGGTCGTGGACGCGAAGCGGGCGCTGGACCCGGACGCCCCGGTGATCCGGGACGACAAGGAAGGCAAGACCGACAACCACATCTTCGACTGGGAGGCCGGGGACGCCGCCGCGACCGACACGGTGTTCGCGGACGCCGACGTGGTCGTCAGGCAGGACATGCTGTACCCGAGGGTGCACCCGGCGCCGATGGAGACCTGCGGCACGGTCGCCGACATGGACAAGGTGACCGGCAAGCTCACCGTGTGGAGCACCACCCAGGCGCCGCACGCGCACCGCACGCTGTACGCGCTGGTGGCGGGCATCCCGGAGCACAAGATCCGGATCATCTCGCCGGACATCGGCGGCGGGTTCGGCAACAAGGTCGGGATCTACCCCGGCTACGTGTGCGCGGTGGTCGGCTCGATCCTGACCGGCAAGCCGGTGAAGTGGATGGAGGACCGCTCGGAGAACCTGATGAGCACGTCCTTCGCCCGCGACTACCACATGCACGGCGAGATCGCCGCCACCAAGGACGGCAAGATCCTGGGCCTGCGGGTGAACGTGCTGGCCGACCACGGCGCGTTCAACGGCACCGCCCAGCCCACGAACTTCCCCGCCGGGTTCTTCCACGTGTTCACCGGCTCGTACCACCTGCAGACCGCGCACTGCAGGGTTACGGGCGTGTACACGAACAAGGCGCCCGGCGGGGTCGCCTACGCCTGCTCGTTCCGGGTCACCGAGGCGGCCTACCTGGTGGAGCGGATGGTCGACGTGCTGGCCACCGAACTCGACATGGACCCGGCCGACCTGCGGATGCGCAACCTGCTGCGGTCCGAGCAGTTCCCGTACACCTGCCCGACCGGCTGGGAGTACGACTCCGGCGACTACCCGCGCACCCTGCGGCTGGCCATGGACATGGCCGGCTACGAGGAACTGCGCAAGGAGCAGTTGGCGAAGCGGGAACGCGGCGAGCTGATGGGCATCGGGATCAGCTTCTTCACCGAGGCCGTCGGCGCCGGGCCGCGCAAGCACATGGACATCCTGGGCCTGGGCATGGCCGACGGCGCCGAACTGCGGGTGCACCCCACCGGCAAGGCGGTGCTGCGGATCTCCGTGCAGTCCCAGGGCCAGGGCCACGAGACGACGTTCGCCCAGATCGTGGCCGAGGAGCTGGGCATCTCGCCGGACGACATCGAGGTGGTGCACGGCGACACCGACCAGACGCCGTTCGGCCTGGGCACCTACGGTTCCCGGTCCACTCCGGTGTCCGGCGCGGCGACCGCGATGGTGGCCCGGAAGGTGCGCGACCGGGCCAAGATCGTCGCGTCGGCGATGCTGGAGGTCAGCCCAGACGACCTGGAGTGGGAGAAGGGCCGCTGGTACGTCCGCGGTGACCAGGAGGCCGGCAAGACGATCCAGGAGATCGCCATGGCCGCGCACTCCAGCCTGGAACTGCCCGAGGGCGTCGAGGGCCACCTGGACGCGACCACCGTCTACAACCCGCCGAACCTGACGTTCCCGTTCGGTGCCTACATCTGCGTCGTCGACGTGGATCCGGGCACGGCACAGGTGAAGGTGCGCCGGTTCGTCGCGGTGGACGACTGCGGCGTGCGGATCAACCCGACGATCGTGGAGGGCCAGGTGCACGGCGGCCTCGCCGACGGTGTCGGCATGGCGCTGATGGAACTGATGGCGTTCGACGAGGAGGGCAACCACCTCGGTGCGTCCTTCATGGACTACCTGCTGCCGACGTCGGTGGAGTGCCCGTCGTGGGAACTGGGTGAGACGGTGACGCCGTCGCCGCACCACCCGATCGGCGCCAAGGGCGTCGGTGAGTCGGCCACGGTCGGGTCGCCGGCCGCGGTCGTGAACGCGGTGATCGACGCGCTGAAACCGTACGGGGTGCGGCACGCCGACATGCCGCTGACGCCGCCGGTGGTGTGGCGGGCCATGCAGGGCCGGCCGATCCGCACCGACCTGGCGATCAGCTAGGCGGCCGGCGTGCGAACCGATCCGCACCGGAAGTCCTGGACCCCGCCAGGACCCGGCGACCGGCCCCACCCACCGTGCGCCACCACGCGGGCACCTCGCGTGGCCGGCCGGGTGGGGCCGGTCCTCCGGTCACCGGAGGGCAGATGAGCACCGCGGGCGACCTGCTGGGCCGGGCCGACGAACTCCGGTCCGGCCGGACGCCGTTCGTGCTGGCCACGGTGGTCCGGGCGGAACGGCCGACCAGCGCGAAACCCGGCGACCGGGCGCTGGTGCTGCCCGACGGCACGCTGGAGGGGTTCGTCGGCGGCAGTTGCGCCGAGTCGACCGTGCGGTCGCAGAGCATGCGGCTGCTGGCCACGGGCGAGTCGACGCTGCTGCGGATCACGCCCACCGACGAGGCGGATCCGGTGCCGGCGACCGAGGGCACGGTGACGGTGAACAACCCGTGCCTGTCCGGCGGGACGCTGGACATCTTCCTGGAGGCGATGCTGCCGCCGGTACTGGTGTACGTCTACGGGCTGGGGCCGATCGCCAGGGCGCTGGTGGAACTGGGCACGGCACTGGGCTACGACGTGCGGGCCACCGATCCGGCGGCGGCGCTGCCGGCCGACCTGTCCGCCGTCGTGGTGGCCTCGCACGGGCGGGACGAGCAGGACGTGCTCACCGCGGCCGTGCGGGCCGGCGTGCCCTACGTGGGACTGGTGGCCAGCAGGCGGCGAGGTGCCGCGGTGCTGGGCGAACTCGACGTGCCGGCCGGTTCGGTGCACACGCCGGCAGGACTGGACATCGGCGCCCGGACGGCGAGCGAGATCGCGCTGTCCATCTACGCCGAGTTGGTGGCCGAACGGCCCCGATCCGCCCCGCCGTCCGCGCAACGGCGGGGCGATCCGGAGCCGCCGGTCGCCGAAGCACTCGACCCCGTGTGCGGCATGACCGTCGCCGTCACGGCGGCCACCCTGTCCGCCGAGGTGGACGGGCGCCGGGTGTACTTCTGCGGCCCCGGTTGCCGGCAGGCCTTCCTCGACCGGGCAGGATGAGACATGGCGGGACTGGGACCTGTTTCAAAAGGCTGGCCGAGCAGGGGAAAAGCCCAGGGCTGATGGTCGCGAACTGGCATAGGAGGGCTTTTGAAACAGGTCCTTGACGACATCGGCTCCGTCCGCAGCGGACTGGACGCCGTCGGCTACCTGGCCGACGAACCACTGGCCACGGCACTGCTGCTGGCCGTCCGGATGGCCCAACCCGTGTTGCTGGAGGGTGAACCCGGCGTCGGCAAGACCGAGGCGGCACGGGCACTGGCCGCGGCGCTGGACACGCCGCTGATCCGGTTGCAGTGCTACGAGGGGCTGTCGTCGGCCGAGGCGCTGTACGAGTGGAACTATCCGCGGCAACTGCTGGCGATCCGGTTGGCCGAGTCGCACGGCGAGACGCTGCGCGACGCCGATCTGTTCAGCGCCGAGTACCTGCTCCCCCGGCCGCTGCTGGCCGCGATCCGGCATCCTGGGCCGCGGCCGGCGGTGCTGCTGATCGACGAGGTGGACCGGGCCGACGACGAGTTCGAGGCGTTCCTGCTGGAACTGCTCGCCGACGCGGCCGTGACCATTCCGGAGTTGGGCACGTTCCGGGCGACCGTGCCGCCGATCGTGGTGCTCACGTCGAACCGCACCCGGGACCTGCACGACGCGCTGAAGCGGCGGTGCCTCTACCACTGGATCAACTATCCGGACACGGCCAGGGTCGCGGACATCATCCGGCGGCGGGTGCCGTCGACCGCGACGTGGCTGGCCGACCGGGTGGCCGCGGCGGTGGCGCGGCTGCGTGGGCTGGGCCTGACCAAGCCGCCCGGCGTGGCCGAGGCGATCAACTGGGCCACCGCCCTTGACGTCCTCGGTCTGTCCACACTGGACGAGTCCGCGGTGGAGAGCACACTGGGTGTCGTGCTGAAGTACGCGGAGGACGCCGACCTGGCGCGGCGGGCCGGCCTGGCCACGCTGGTCGAGCGGGATGCCTGAGCCGGCCGACCTCGCCGACGCCGTGGCCCGGTTCGGCACGCTGCTGCGGGCCGAGGGGATGCCGGTCGGTCCGGACCGGTGCGCCCGGTTCGCCCAGGCGGTGACCGTGGTGGCGCCGCGGTCGGTGCCGGAGCTGTACTGGTGCGCCATGGCCACGCTGCTCAGCGACCCGGCGCAACTGCCACTGTTCGACTCGGTCTTCGACCGGGTGTTCGCCGGGTTGGTGGACGTGGCCGAGCAGCGCGGGCAGCACCCGAGCGCGGTGACCGCCACGGCCGTGTCCGGCGGCACGCCCAGCGTCGACGGCCGGTCGTCCGGGCACGGTGAGCGGCGCGACGCCGACGTGCGGGCGCTGGCCAGCGAGGGCGAGCGACTGTCCACACGGGACTTCGCCGAGCTGACGGCGGACGAGTTGGCGCTGCTGGCCGACCTGATGCGGGAACTGGTGCTGCGCACGCCGATGCGCCGGTCCCGCCGGCAGCGGCGGTCACCGGCCGGGCGGCGGATCGACCTGCGGTCCAGCCTGCGCAAGGCGCGCCGGACCGGTGGCTACCCGGTGCGGCTGGAACGCACGGCCGAACGGCTCACCCCGAGACGGCTGGTGGTGCTGTGCGACATCTCCGGGTCGATGCAGCCGTACGCGCGGGCCATGCTGCAACTGCTGTACTGCGCGGCCAGCGGCCCGAAGGCCGAGGCGTTCACGTTCGCCACCCGGCTGACCCGGGTGACGCCGGCGCTGGCCGGCGGGCGGCCGGGCGAGGCGTTGGACCGGGCCGGTCACCTGGCGCCGGACTGGTCGGGCGGCACCCGGATCGCCGACGCGATCGGTGAGTTCCTGCGCGACCACGGCCGGCGCGGCATGGCACGCGGGGCCGTGGTGCTGGTCATCTCCGACGGCTGGGAGAGCGGCGACCCGGCGGCGCTGGGCACGGCGATGGCTGCCCTGTCCCGGCTGGCCTACCGGGTGGTGTGGGCGAACCCGCGCACCGCGAGAGCCGGCTACCAGCCGCTGGCCGGTGGCATGGCGGCCGCGTGGCCGCACTGTGACGCGGTGGTCAGCGCGCACCGGCTGGACGCCCTGCCCGAACTGCTGGCCGCGCTGGCCGACACCCGGCACCGCTGACCCGGATTTTCGAGTGGCGGACCAGTCGATCCGGACTAAAGTCCTACTACCGTGAGTGACGAGACCGTGGTACGACCCCGCAAGGAGCGTTCCGACGCGGTGCGCAACCGGGCGAAGATCCTGGAGGTGACCGCGCGGCTGGTCGCCGAGCACGGCGTGGACCACGTGTCGATGGACCAGATCGCGGCCGAGGCCGGCGTCGGCAAGGGCACGCTGTTCCGGCGGTTCGGCGACAAGGCCGGGCTGGGTGTCGCCCTGCTCGCCGAGCGGGAACAGGCGCTGCTGGCCGCCCTGGAGAGCGGCCCGCCGCCGCTGGGTCCCGGCGCGCCGGCCGGTGACCGGCTGTGCGCGTTCCTGTCCGCCTACGTCGACTTCCTGGACGCCAACCTGGACCTGGTGCACATGTCCGAGACGGCGTCCCCGGGCGCCCGCTACCGGGTCGGCGGCTACCTGACCTGGCACGCCCACGCCCGCGCCCTCATCGCCCAGGCCAGGCCCGAACTGGACGCGGACTGCCTGGCCCACCTGCTGCTCGCCGGGCTGGCCGCCGACCTGCGGCGCGCCGTGTGGCAGGACTGCCCCACCCGGCGGGCCGCCGACGGCGTCGTCACCCTCGCGGGGCTGATCCTCACCGGAGATGTCGACCCGAAGCGTGGTTGGGGGTACTCCAAAGAGTGGTGACAGCCCGCCCATCAGGGCAGACGTCCCCCACGGGAGCCACACTGAACAGGTGACGCCCGACGGCCTCAAGAGCACAGGTGATCGACATGGCTGAGCAACAACACCTCCCCGACACGCCGGACACGGACCAACTGCCGGTCCAGTCCCCGGGCGCACCCGTCCCGGCACCGGCCACCGAGCAGCCGCCCGGCGCGCCCACCACCGAACACCCGTACCACCAGGTGCGCCGCACCCGGACCAGCGGCCTGTGGATCGCGGCCACCGTCGCCGCCGTCGTCCTGCTGGTCCTGCTCGTGTTCATCATCGAGAACGGCCAGTCGGTGAGCATCGCGTTCTTCGGCGCGCACGGCCGCCTGCCGTTGGGTGTCGCGTTGTTGCTCGCCGCGATCTGCGGCGTGCTGCTCGTCGCGATCCCCGGTTACGGGCGGATCCTCCAGTTGCGCCGGGCGCTGCGGAGGTCCGCGAACGGCCCCGGTTAAACCAGTTCGTGGTGCTGCTCACCGGCATGTTTCCAGTGACAGCCGGCGGGCAATTGAATCTGGCATGACCGAGACCTCAACACCTCGACCAAGGTTCACGGTGGGCTCCGACCTGATCGACCGGCTGCTGGGTCATCTGTGCACACAGGTCACCGGCTGCCTCGGCGTCGGGCTGAGCTCCGGTCCCTCGGTGAGCAGGGGTTCGGTCATGGCCGCCGTCGGCCTCGCCGACCGGCTCGACCAGCCGCAGTGGGACACCGGCGCGGGACCGCTGGTCACCGCGGCCAACCACGACGACCACGTCGTCGTCGACGACCTGCGCACCGACACCCGGTGGCCGGCCATGGGCGGCTGGCTGGACGGCGAGAACCGTGCGGTCGGCATGGTCGCGCTGCCCGGCAGTTGGAGCCAGGGCGGCCTGATCGTGCTCTCCGTCTACCTCGACCACGCCCCCGCCGCCGCGGACCTGCGTACGGTGGAGGAGTACGAGCCGCTGATCGCGACCAGCGCGGCCGTCGTCGAGTACTGCGCCGGCGAGATCCTGCGCACCGACCAGGTCCTGGACCTGGTGCAGCACCGGCGGGTGATCGAGCAGGCCAAGGGCATCGTGATGGCCCACCTGCGCTGTTCCGGCGCGAAGGCGTTCAGCACGCTGGTGCGGATCAGCCAGCAGGCCAACCTGAAACTCCGCGAGTTCAGCGTCGCACTGGTGCAGCACGTCAGCGACGCCCCCGCGGAGCAGCCGGAACGCGACCTGCTCGGCGACCGCGCCGACACCATGCTGACCGAGCCGACACCGGAAGCCGTTGCCGCGGCTACAATAGCGTGGGAGGCACTACGGCAGCACGAGCGGAGTCCATAGTAGACCGACCTAGCAGGACACCCCGTGCTTGTCCCGTTTCAGCAGGCGTCGTAGTGTTGGGATGCCGCGGTTGAGCGCACAGCCGCACCCGGGGCGACTCTCCTGCCCGCGCCGCGCCCTGGCGCGCGGTTCCGGGATCGCATTGCGCCGCCGCAGACCGTCAGACCCGGCTGGGTGACCGTTCATGACCGCAGCAAGACCCGGGAAGTACACCGAATACGACCATCTCGCACCGCTGTTCGAGCAGTTGGCGGACGATCAACTGCCCGAACGGACCAGGCAGTTGCTCCGCGACCGCATCGTCGCCGAGCACCTGCCCATCGCCGAGCACATCGCCAGGCGGTTCCGCAACCGGGGCCAGTCCGAGGACGACCTGCGCCAGGTCGCCGCGCTCGGGCTGATCCAGGCGGTGGACCGGTTCGACCCGAGCCGGGGCACCAACTTCCTGGCGTTCGCCGTGCCGACGATCACCGGCGAGGTGCGCCGCTACTTCCGGGACAGCACCTGGTCGGTGCGGGTCTCCCGGCGGACGAAGGAATTGCACGCGGCGATCACGTCGAAGGCCGCCGAACTGAGCCACGAGCTCGGCCGGGCGCCCCGGCCGACGGAACTGGCCGAAGCGCTGGGCCTGCCGCTGGTCGAGGTTCAGGAGGGACTGGCCGCCGCCAGCGCGTACCAGAGCGCGTCGCTGGACGAACTCGTCGCGGCCGGCGAGACGTCCACGTCGTTGGGCGACCTGCTCGGCGCGGACGACGAACGGCTGGCCGACGTCGTCAACCGCCAGGCCCTGTTCCCCGCGCTGGCCACCCTGCCCGAGCGCGAGCGGACCGTCGTGGTGCTGCGGTTCTTCGGCAACCTGACCCAGACGCAGATCGCGGAGCGGGTCGGCCTGTCCCAGATGCACGTGTCACGGCTGCTCGCGGCCAGCATGGTGGCGCTGCGCAAGGCGATGACCGACGGCGGCACCGAATCACCGCCCACAGTGGACAGTTCCTGACCAGGTGTCGGACGAAGATGGAGACCGGCGACGCGGCACGGTCAGCCGACGGCGGCGACGGCCTTGCGGCGCTCGTCCTCCGTCATGGCACCCCAGATGCCGTAGGGCTCGCGCACGGAGAGCGCGTGTTCCCGGCACTCGACCAGCACCGGGCAGGTGCGGCAGATCGCCTTGGCCCGCTGCTCGCGGGCCAGGCGGGCCGGGCCGCGCTCGTACTCCGGATGGAAGAACAGCGAGCTGTCCAGCCCGCGGCAACTGCCGTGCAGCTGCCACTCCCAACGCTGCTCGACCGGCCCCGGCAGGCGGGCGATCACGGCCATACCGATCACCTCCGTGCGACTCCCTGATCTCGGAACTACCCACGGCCCGCCTGCGACAAACGCCGCACGGCCGGGCAGAATGCTGGGTCGGCTCCGACATTCAGTGAGGGAAGTACGCAGTGACGGACACAGGGGTGGCGCTGGCGCGGTCGATCAACCGCAGGATCGCCGACGAACTCGGGGTGCGCGACAACCAGGTCGGCGCCGCGGTGGACCTGCTCGACGGTGGCGCGACCGTGCCGTTCATCGCCCGGTACCGCAAGGAGGCCACCGGCGCGCTGGACGACGGCCAGCTGCGCACCCTGGAGGAACGCCTGCGCTACCTGCGCGAACTGGAGGAACGGCGGGCCGCGATCCTGGAGTCGGTCCGCGCCCAGGGCAAGCTGGACGACGAACTGGCCGCGCGGATCGCCGCCGCCGACTCGAAGGCCCGGCTGGAGGACATCTACCTGCCGTACAAGCCGAAGCGGCGGACCAAGGCGCAGATCGCCCGTGAGGCGGGCCTGGAGCCGCTGGCCGACCTGCTGCTGGGCGACCCGACCCACGACCCGGCCACCGCCGCCGCCGACTACGTGGCCGCGGACCAGGGCGTGCCGGACGCGGCGGCCGCCCTGGAGGGCGCGCGGGCCATCCTGGTGGAACGGTTCGCCGAGGACGCCGACCTGATCGGCCTGCTGCGCGAACGGCTGTGGACCCGGGGCCGGCTGGTGTCCACGGTGCGCGAGGGCAAGGCGGAGGACGGCGCCAAGTTCGCCGACTACTTCGACTTCAGCGAGCCGTTCCCGAAACTGCCGTCGCACCGGGTGCTCGCCGTGTTCCGCGGCGAGAAGGAGGACGTGCTCGACCTGACGATGGCGCCCGAGGACCCGCCGGAGGACGGGCCGAGCGACTACGAGCGGCACGTCGCCGACCGGTTCGGCATCGCCGACCGGGGTCGCCCGGCGGACCGGTGGCTGGCCGACACGGTCCGGTGGGCGTGGCGCACCAGGATCCTGGTGCGGCTGGGCATCGACCTGCGCACCCGGCTGTGGCAGGCGGCCGAGGACGAGGCCGTGCGGGTGTTCGCCACCAACCTGCGCGACCTGCTGCTGGCCGCCCCTGCCGGCGCCCGCACCACGATGGGCCTCGACCCCGGTTTCCGCACCGGGGTGAAGGTCGCCGTCGTGGACGCCACCGGGAAGGTGGTCGCCACCGACACGATCTACCCGCACCAGCCGCAGAACCGCTGGGACGACGCACTGGTCTCGCTGGCGAAACTGGCCAGTGCGCACCGGGTCGAGCTGATCGCGATCGGCAACGGCACCGCGTCCCGGGAGACCGACAAGCTGGCCGCCGACCTGATCCGGCTGCGACCCGAGCTGAAGCTGACCAAGGTGGTCGTGTCCGAGGCGGGCGCGTCGGTGTACTCGGCGTCGGCCTACGCGGCGCAGGAACTGCCCGGCATGGACGTGTCGCTGCGCGGCGCGGTGTCCATCGCGCGGCGGTTGCAGGACCCGCTGGCCGAACTGGTCAAGATCGACCCGAAGTCCATCGGCGTCGGCCAGTACCAGCACGACCTGGCCGAGGCGAAGCTGTCCCGGTCGCTGGACGCCGTGGTCGAGGACTGCGTGAACGCGGTCGGCGTGGACGTCAACACGGCATCGGCACCGCTGCTGACCAGGGTGTCCGGCATCGGCGAGGGCCTGGCCGGGAACATCGTGGCGCACCGCGACGTCAACGGCCCGTTCCGGTCGCGGACGGCGCTGAAGCAGGTGTCCCGGCTGGGACCGAAGGCGTTCGAGCAGTGCGCCGGCTTCCTGCGCATCCGCGGCGGTGACGACCCGCTGGACGCCTCCAGCGTGCACCCCGAGGCGTACCCGGTGGTCCGGCGCATCATCACCGCCACGGCCAAGGACATCGGCACGCTGATCGGCGACAGCCGGACGCTGCGCGCGCTGGACCCCGGCAGGTTCATCGACGACACGTTCGGCCTGCCCACGGTCACCGACATCCTGGCCGAGCTGGAGAAGCCCGGCCGGGACCCGCGGCCGGCGTTCCGGACCGCCACGTTCACCGAGGGCGTGGACAAGATCGGCGACCTGAAGCAGGGCATGGTGCTGGAGGGCGTGGTGACGAACGTCGCCGCGTTCGGCGCGTTCGTGGACGTGGGGGTGCACCAGGACGGCCTGGTGCACGTGTCCGCCATGGCCCGGACGTTCGTCAAGGACCCGCGGGACGTGGTGAAGCCCGGTGACGTGGTGCGGGTCAAGGTGCTGGACGTGGACATCCCACGCAAGCGGATCTCGCTGACGCTGCGCCTGGAGGACGAGCCGGACCGGGCCGCGCCGGAACGCCGCACCGCCGGCGGCAAGCAGCGGCGCCCCCGCCAGGACGACCGCCCCGCCCCCGGCGGCGCCA
>DATEPR010000437.1:0-4417 GCA_035273045.1 Pseudonocardiaceae bacterium
AGCTCTTCAGGTCGCCGCCCGGCGCCGTGGCGGTTTCGGCGTTCCACACGTCCTCGATACCGGTCACCGCGCGGAACACGCCGGGGTCGGGCAGGCTGGAACCGTCCACCGCGTAGCACGACGTGGTTGGGATGCCGGACGTCGTCGAGCACACGCCGATCGCGTTGCCCGAGGTGTCGAAGTCGTCGTAGATGTCGAACGTGCCGCCGGCGTTCGGCTGGCCCGCTGTCTTCGGCTGCGGCCAGCCGGCGCACGCGCTCGTCGTGGCCGGGTCGAAGCAGCCGATCAGCGCGTTGCCCCCGGCGTTGGACGAGATGAACACCTTGCCCTGTGCCACGGTCAGCGAGCCCATGAAGTTGGCTCCCGCGCCGATCCGGTTGCCCGGCACGACGGAGACGTACGGTTCACCCGCGCACGGCGACTGGGACGAGATGGTCATGCACAGCGTCCTGCCGTCCGCGCCCACGCCGTACAGGTTGCCGCCCTGCGCGACGAAGCCGGACTCGGTGGGGCCGGCCACCGTCTCCAGCGGCACGTAACCGCAGTTGGCCTGCGCGCCCATGTCCAGGCAGCCGACTCCGGTCGTGGTCCCGTCGACGGCGGCGTAGTACACGTCGCCGGGCCGGTTCGGGTCCTGCACGTACTGCGGCGTCAGCGTGCTGGCGACGTCACCGGTGGCACCGGTGCCCAGCGGGCCTGCCGTGGAGTTGAGCGGCCGCGGCCACGGACCGCCAGCACACGGATGCCCGGTGGTCAGGTCGGAACAGACCACCTTCGGCGCCGCCCCGCCCAGGTGGTGGTAGATGTTCCACGCCTCGACCTCGCCGGACGCCGAGCGGTGGATGATCGGCGTGAAGCCGTCGCCGCCGGTCGCGGTGGGCGTCGGCTGCACGGGCGCGAGCAGCAGGTTGCCCAGGTTGGTACCGCCCTGCCGGGCGGTCGGGTTCGTCGCGCGCACGGCGACCGTGGCCGCGCCGGTGTCGGCGGCGCCGAACGTCGTGCCGTCGGTGGAGAACGACGGGGTCCAGCCGGGCGGCACCCGCAGCGATCCCGGTACGTAGGTCTGGCCGGTGCCTGCCGCGTCGATCGGGTCGGTGATGGTCGCCGGCGCCGGGCCGCTCGCGTCGTTGTCCGCGTAGCTGAGCACCCAGTTCACCGTGTCGCCGTGGGAGACCGGATTCGCGCCGGGATGCGTGACGTCCTGGGCGGACTTGGCCAGCACCGACAGGTCACCGGGGGCCGCCACCACCGGAGCCGGAGCGACCACCACCAACGCCACGGCCGCCGTGCCGGCGCCCACCACGGAAAGCGCGCGCAGCATCGCGCGCGCGGATCTTCGTTGCATTGTCGCCTCATTCCCACACTCATCGGGAAATGGAATGGGTGGACGTCCGGGTGGTGAGTCTAGAAACGGCGGGCGGACCGGAGCAATCACTGTCACTGGTTCGCCGCGCCGCGCCCATCCTTACGGCCTAACGGTCATCGCGCGCAGGCGGTCCGGGTGTCCTCGGCGACGGGAAATGCTGGCACACGGTATCTTCGATACGGCACCGAACCGTTTCGGGTGGTCACCACTCTTGCCGATCGGACCACCGAAATGCCACAATTCGTCAGCCGAGCCGGCCAGGGCCTGCCTTGACCGTGACCACGCTCAACTGGGCATCCGTGGTCGGGCCCGTGCAGCCCTGGGCGCCCGACGGAAGCGGGATGAACATCGCCGCTGTGTCGTCCGGCGCATAGACCCGCAGCCCGCGCACGGCCACCGGCTTGCACTGCGCCGGGTCGAACACGCCCGGGTCCACCGAGTGGACGATCGTGTACGCGGACGCGCCGGGCGCGAGGTCGACCTGCGCGCCGATCCGGCCGGTGCGGACGGCCGCCTGGCCGACCTGCCTGCCGTCGTCGCCGGTCACGTAGGACACGCCGGGAAACCCGACGATCGCGCACGTCGCTCGTCCCCGGTTGGTGAATCGGAGCACGCGCTCCTGCTGGTTCATGCCGGCGTCGCCCGGGCCGAAGGCCAGCGACAGCGTGTTCGCCTTGCACTCCGGCAGTGGCGCGGCGGCGGGTGTCGCGGTACCGGCCGGTGCGGACCTGGTGGCCGACGGCACCGCCGACGAGTCGATCGACGGGACCGCGGTGAACGGGATCGCGGACGTCGGTGCGTCCGTTGTGGACGGCGCAGCCGTGGTGGCCGCCGACGGACCGCAACCGGCGACCGCGATCGCCGCCAGCGCGCCGCCGACGGCGATCGCGCCGGTGACCATCCTCCTGGTGGAGTTCATCTCTACCTCCTGTCGCCGCGGGGCTTCCGCGAAGTGACAGTCGGTAGATGCGTGACGGCGGCCCGGGGTTGTGCGTGATGACCGGTCCGGGTCGTTTCTGACGGATTCGCCACGCGTGGCCAACCTCGCGGCCGGTCACGCGTCCATCCTGGTCAGTGGGGTTGCGCTCGGGCGGCGCGTGGTTTGCGGCTGCGGCCGAGCCTGCGCGCCCGCAGCCTGTCCACCACGATGGCCACGCCGAGCACGGCACCCAGCACGATCTGCTGGTAGTACGGGCTGACGTTGAGCACGATCAGGCCGTTGTTGATGATGACCAGCAACACCGCGCCGGACACGATGCCGACGATCCTGCCCTGCCCGCCGAACAGGCTGACGCCGCCGATCACGGCCGCCGCGATGGCGTCCAGCTCGTAGCCGGTCGCCACGCTCGGGTCACCGAGACCGAGCCGGGCGCTGATCAGCAGGCCGACGACGCCGGCGAGGGTGCCGCTGACGATGTAGGTGACCAGGGTGCGGCGCTTGACCGGGATGCCGGCGAGCCGGGCCGCTTCGGCGTTGCCGCCGACCGCGTACGTCTGCCTGCCCCAGTAGGTGCGTTCCAGGAAGAACCACAACCCGATCGCGGCCACCACGAACACGATCAGCGGCAACGGGATGCCGGCCACGTTGGTGCGGTTGAGGTCGATGAAGTTCTGGCCGGAGATGGTGATCGGCACGCTCTTGGTGATCGCCTGCGCGGCGCCACGGGCGGCCGTGTAGGTGACCAGGGTGATGACGAACGGCGGCACGGTCAGGCGCGTGACGAACAGGCCGTGCGCCGTGCCGACGGCGGCACACAGCAGCAGCGTCAGCACGATGCACGGGCCCAGCGGCAGCCCGACGTCGACGAACAGCCAGGACGCGAACACCCCGGCCAGCGCGGCGAGCGCGCCGACCGACAGGTCGATGCCGCCGGTGAGGATGACCAGGCTCTCGCCGACCGCGAGCAGGCCGAACTCAGAGAGGTTGCGGCCCATCTCCTGCAGGTTCGCCAGTGTGGCAAAACTGTTGCGGGCCAGGAAGATGCCGGCGAACACGACGACACACGCCGCGACGACGCCGATCTCCGGGGTCTCGGCCAGCCTGCGGGTCCACCGGGCGCCGGTGTCCACTGTGGCCGGCGTGGTGTCCGGTTGCTGGGTCGTGTTGGGTTGCTGGGTGACGGACATCAACGGGCTCCCTGCGGTGCGGCGGCCAGGCCGGCCGCGTGGGCGACGATCGTTTCCTTGTCGAAGTGGGCACGGTCGAACTCGGCGACCAGCCTGCCCCTGGCCAGCACCACCACCCGGTGGCAGATGCGCAGCAGCTCCTCCAGCTCGGAGGACACGACCAGCACGGCGCTGCCGCGTTCGGCCGACTCGGCGATGAGCGTGTAGATCCCGGCCTTGGCGCCGACGTCAACACCGCGGGTCGGCTCGTCCAGCAGCAGCAGGCTCGGGTTCGTGGCCACGGCCCGGCCGAGGACGGCCCGCTGCTGGTTGCCGCCGGACAGCTCGCGGATCGGCTGTTCGGCGCCCCGGCAGCGGACCTGGGTCAGCTCGATGGTGCGGGCCGCCTCGGCCCGGTCCCGGCGGGGCCGCAGCAGCGGACCCCTGGCCAGCCTGGGCAGCACGGCGAGCGTGACGTTCCAGCGGATCGACGCGTCCGGCAGCAGGGACTGCTGTTTGCGGTCCTCCGGCACCAGCACGACGCCGCCCGCGATGCCGTCCCTGGCCGATCCCGGCCGGTACGGCTGCCCGCCGAGCGTCATCGTGCCGCCGGTGGCCGGCTGGGCGCCGAAGATCGTGTGCAGCAGGCGGCTGCGCCCGGCGCCCATCAGCCCGGCGACGCCGACCACCTCGCCCCGGTTCACCGTGAACGACACCGGTCCCAGGCCCTCCGCGGTCAGGTCCGCCACCCGCAGGCACGGTTCCGCGCCCCGGTCGACGGCGGCCAGCGGCGGGTGTTCGGCGAGCTGGCGGCCGACCATGTGCCGGACCACGAGTGCCTCGGACGCCTCCCCGGTCGGCAGGTCGGCGACGACTTTGCCGTTGCGCAGCACCACCAGCCGCGAGCACAGCGCGAACACCTCGTCGAACCGGTGCCCGATGAAC
>DATEPR010000438.1:0-4573 GCA_035273045.1 Pseudonocardiaceae bacterium
CCACGACCGACGGCCGAACGCTCTCCTACTGGGACCTCCCGCCGGACGTGCCGCTGGACATCGGCGCCTCCGCACCGCCCGGTGACCTGGTGGGCACCAGCGTCGGCCGGCTGGACGTCCCCGGCCGGGTGTTCGGCACCCGGCGCTACCTACAGGACGTGCGGCTGCCCGGTCAGCTGTACGGCAGGGTGGTGCGCCCGGCTGGCCGTTCGGCGCGGCTGGTGTCGGTGGACGACGGGCCGGTGCGGGCGCTGCCCGGTGTCGTGGACGTGGTGCGCGACGGTGACGTGGTCGGCGTGGTCGCCGAACGCGAGGACGTGGCCGTGCGGGCGGTGGCCGTGCTGGCCGACGGGTGCACGTGGCAACGCGAGCCGTCCCTGCCCGACCAGTACGACCTGCCGGGCTACCTGCGGTCGGCGCCGGCCGACGAGACCGTGCAGGCCGAACGCGGCACGGTGCCGGCGGGTGCGCCGGCGATCGAGGCGTGGTTCAGCCGCCCGTACGTGGCGCACGCGTCGATCGGCACGTCGTGCGCGATCGCCCGGTGGGACGGTGGCCGGCTGGCGGTGTGGACGCACAGCCAGGGCGTGTACCCGCTGCGCGCCGAACTGGCCCGCTGGTTCGGCATCGAACCGGACGCGATCACGGTGTCCCATGTGGAGGGCGCCGGCTGCTACGGCCACAACGGCGCCGACGACGTGGCCGGCGACGCGGCACTGCTGGCCGCCGCCGTGCCGGGCCGGCCGGTGCACGTGGTGTGGTCGCGGCAGGACGAACTCGGCTGGTCGCCGTACGGGCCGGCGATGGCCGTCACGGTCCGGGTCACCGTCGACGCGGACGGCAGGCCGGCGCACTGGTCACAGGACGTCTGGTCCAACGGACACTCCGGCCGGCCGGGGTCGGCCGGGCAGCCACCGCTGCTGGCCGCGATCCACCAGGGCCACGCACAGCCGGTGCCGTCCGGTGATCCGCCGCTGGCGAACGGCGGCGGCTCGGCACGCAACGCGGTGCCCGGCTACCGGCTGCCCGGACTGCGGGTGGTGACGCATCGGTTGCGCACCATGCCGTTGCGCACGTCGGCGATGCGGTCGCTGGGTGCCCACCTCAACGTGTACGCGATCGAGTCGGTGATGGACGAGCTCGCCGAGGCCGCGGGTGCCGACCCGGTGGCGTACCGGTTGGGGCTGCTGGACGACCCGCGCGGCCGGGCGGTGATCGAGGCGGTGGCGCAGGCGGCCGGTTGGGGCACGGCGGGCACCGGAGCGGACGGCGGCCGGGGCGTCGGCTACGCCCGCTACAAGAACATGGGCGCCTACTGCGCCGTGGTGGCGGACGTCGAGGTGACGTCCAAGGTCGTGGTCACACGGCTCACGCTGGCCGTGGACGTCGGCCTGGTGGTGAACCCGGACGGCGTGCGCAACCAGATGGAAGGCGGCGCTGTCCAGGCGCTGAGCTGGACCACGATGGAGCAGGTGCGGTTCGACGCGCACGACGTGACCAGCCGCACCTGGGAGGACTACCCTATCGCCCGGTTCGCCGACGTGCCGCCGATGACGACGACGATCGTGCACCGCCCCGACCAGCCGTCACTGGGTGCGGGCGAGGCGGCACTCGGACCGACGGCGGCGGCCATCGGCAACGCGGTCCGCGACGCGCTCGGCACCCGCATCGGTGACCTGCCGCTCACCGCCGAGAACCTGATGCGGAGCCGCTGACCTGCGCCGATGTGGCCGCGGTCACGCCCCGGGGTACAGGCCGGAACGGTCCGACGGGTGCTGGGTCGGAGTAGCACCAAGGTCCAATGGCAGATACGACTCGCCCGAAGCAACTATTGGGTCATGGCACCGCGACCACGACCGACATCCGCCGGAGGCACCCGGCGATCGTGTCGTAGTGGCCGGCGACGCAGACGTCCGGTGTGGACGGCAGGCGCGAGCTGGGAGCGGGCATTGACGCAACGGGAAGGGAATCACTCATGAACGGCTTCGTCAAGGGGCTGTTGGCGACCGCGGCCGCCGGCACGGCGGCGCTGACCATCGCGGCCTGCAGCACCACCCCCGCCACCCCGCAGGTCCAACCGGCGGCGGCCTTCACCAACTCCGTACCGTCCACCACCATCGTTCCGCCGCCGAATGTCAGCACCTCGGCGAGTCCGCCAACCTCGTCGAACAGCCGCGACCGGGACGACAACGACGCGAACGACGACCGCGTCACCGGCCGGGACAACGACGCCAACGACGACCGCGTCACCGGGTTGGACGACGACGCCAACGACGACCGTGGGGACGACGGTGTCAACCACGACCTGAACGACGACCACGGCCACGACGGCGCCGGCCACGACGTGGGCGACGACCACGGCGGCGACCGTCACGGCGGCCGGCACTGACCGGATCGACCTGCCGGCACCGCGCCAACGGGCGGGCGCGGTGCCGGTTCCAACCGTCCGATGAGGACTGATGCCGGGCACGGTGGCCGAACGCGAGGGTGTCGGCCACCGGCGCCGGCTCAGTAGTAGATGCTGCCCTTCGCGCCACCGCCCACCGCCACCGCGTCACCGGTCACCGCGACACTCCTCGGTGACGCCAGGAACGCGATCACGTCACCGATCTCCTCGGCCGTCACCATCCGGCCGATCGTGATGTTGGCGGACAGGGCGGCGGTCGCGTCGGCTTCGCTCACCCCGTGCGCCCGAGCGTACCCGGCGATCACCTCGGGCGTCCGCTCGGTCACCGTGATTCCCGGGTGCACCACCGTCACGTTCACCCCGGACCGGCCCAACTCGTCGGCCAGGTTCTTGGTCATCGCAGACACGGCCACGTTGCGCACCGAACCGACGACGCTGCTCGCCTGCCGGGCCGCCAGCCCGCTCACGCTGACGATCCGGCCCCACCCCTGGCCCACCATGTGCGGCGCCACCGCCCGCGCGCAGCGCAGGTAGCCGAGCACCTTCGTCTCCACCTCGGCGCGCAGGTCGTCGTCCGTCGTGCCGGCCAGGCCGTGCGCGGTGTTCGGACTCGCCGGTTCGGCGGCCGCGTTCACCAGGATGTCCACCCCGCCGAACTCGGCGACCACCCGCGCCACCATCGCCCGCACGGCCGCGTCGTCCCTGGTGTCGGTGACGACCGTGAGCACCCGCCGGCCGTGCCCGCGGATCCGCTCGGCCGCCGCGTCCAGGGCGTCCTGGTGCCTGGCCACCAGCGCCACGTCCGCGCCCTCGGCGGCCAGCGCGGCCGCGGCCGCCAAGCCGATGCCCCTGCTGCCGCCGGTGACGATCGCCCGCTTCCCGGTGAGCTGAAGATCCACTGCGTTCCCGCCTTCCTGTGCCTGATGCCGGTCCGGTCGTACGGCACCTCGACGTTCCGCGGCCGACGTGATAAGCCGTGTGCCTCGACGCGGAGGGAGTACGCGCATGATGGCGGAACGGGTGCTGGTCGTCGGCGGCGGCATGGCCGGGTTGTCCTGCGCCGTCGCCATGGGCAATCACGGCAGCGTGGTGGACGTGGTCGAACTGACCGGCCATGTCGAGTCCGAGTCGGTGAACCTCAGCGGCAGATCCGTGGACGCGCTGGCCGATCTCGGCGTGCTGGCCGAATGCTGTGCCAGGGCCAACGCGCAGAGCGCTCCGGTGTTCGGCCACCTGTTCGACGCGGCCGGCAACCCGCGCGAGAACCTGCCCCGGCCGCAGGAGCCGCACAGGCCGCTGCCGGCCGCTGTGGTGATCCACCGGCCGGATCTGATCGACGTGCTGGCCGGTGCCGCCCGCCGGGCCGGTGCGACCGTCCGGACGCCGGCCACGGTGACGTCGATCGTGCAGGCGCCGGACAGCGTGCTGGTGTCGTTCGACGACGGTTCGACGGCCGAGTACGACCTGGTGGTCGGCGCGGACGGGGTGCACTCGGCAGTGCGCGACCTGGTGTGGGGTGACGCGGTGCGGCCGGTGTACACGGGTGCGCTGGGCCTGCGGTGGATCGTCGGGCGGGTGCCCGGCGGGCCGCTGGGCTTCTACTACGCGCCCGGCAGGGTGGTGGTGGTCGGCGAACTGCCCGGCGAGCAGGTCTACCTCGCCACGTTCGCCGACACCGACAAGGTCGACGTCACCCAGGCGCAGGCCCGTGACCTGTTGCGCGGTGTGCTGGCCGCGTACTCGGCGCCGTACCTGGGGAAGCTGCTGGACTGCCTGGACGAGACGCAGCGGATCGTGACCCGGCCGTGGGAGACGTTCTGGCTGCCGGACTGGTACCGGGGCCGGGTGGTGCTGATCGGCGACGCGGTGCACGCGACGGCGCCGTACCTGCCGGCCGGCGGCGGCATGGCGCTGATCGACTCGGTGGTGCTGGCCGAGGAACTGGCCGAGTCGGACACCATCGCCGACGGCCTGGCCGCGTTCCTGCGCCGCCGCCAGGAGCGGGCCAGGCTGGTCGTGGCGACCAGCATCGAGGTGACCCGGCTGCAACGCGAGGGCGACCCGAGTGCCGCCGACGTGGTCACCGGCGCGCTACGCACCCTCGCCCTGCCCTACTGACGATGCGCTTCCCCGGCCAGCTGGCCTGAGCTGATCGCCCGGGTGCCG
>DATEPR010000439.1:0-7170 GCA_035273045.1 Pseudonocardiaceae bacterium
AGTCCGTACCGGCGACGCTCGCCGGAGGGTGGTTCGTCCGCCCGCGACGTGGCGAACCGGTCGAACATGGTGACCATCACGTCCGGCGCGACCCCCGGCCCGTCGTCGCGCACGTCGACCACCACGTCCCCGCTGTCGGCGCGGACCGTGACGCACACCGAGCTGTCCGCGTGCCGGATCGCGTTGTCCAGCAGCGCGGTGATCGCCCGGCGCAGGCTCGCCGGCGAGCCCAGCACGGCGGCGAGACCGTCGTCGCAGCTCCACGCCACCGCGATGTCGTCGCGCCCGGCCAGCGGCCGGGCCGACTCCACCACCTCCTCGACCAGGTCCGCCACGACCACGATCTCGTCGGTCGGTGTCTCCCTGGGGTCCGCGGCCAGCAGCAGGTCGTCCAGGATCGCGGTCAGGTGCGCGGTGTCGGTGACCAACCGGTCCACGTCGGACCGGGTGGTCACCGTGTCGGTGTCCGAGCGGAGTGCCTGCTGGGCCAGCTGTGCCCTGGTGCTCAACAGGGTCAGCGGGGTGCGCAGCTCGTGGCTGGCGTCGGCGACGAACCGGCGCTGCAACGCCAGCGCGGCCGCCAGCGGCGTCACCGCGCGGCGCCCCAACCACATCCCGACCACGGCGGCGACCATCAGACCGGCCACGCCGCTGATCAGGTACGCCTCCAGCAACCGGGACCGTTCCGCGTGGTCCGCGCTCAGGTCCAGCACCGCCTGCACGACGTCACCGTCGGGCTGGCGCGCGGTGTCGACCCGGTACTCACGGCCGTTCGCGAAGACGTCGGCCGAACGTGCCACCCCGTCCGCGGCCACCTGGTCCAACTGCGAGCGGTCGGGCAGACCGGCGGGCACGCCCGGACTCGCCTGCTGGTGACCATCCGCCCGCATCACCAACCACATGCCCGCCGGTGGATCGATCACGTCGTCGGCGTGCTCCACCGTCGTGGTGATCAACTGGTTCTCGGCCGCGTGCTGGGCCCGCAACACCACCAGGACGGCGATCGCCGTCAGGCCGAACACCGCCACCGCGACGGCGGCGGCCGTCTGCAACCCGATCCGCAGCGTCGCCCGGTGCACGATCCGCTCGTCGGCGGATCTGGCGTGGGTCCTCATCGGACTGGCCTGCGCTGACAGCCGCCTGGTCCGCGCCACAGGCGGTTCGTCGATATGGGTGCCCATCCCATCATTGTGACCAGAACCGGCCGTCCGTGGCGTCCCAATCAGCGTGCGACTCGGCCCCGCGTCCCAGGAACTTCCAAGGAGTCGGTGTTCAGAATTCGCGCGGCTGGTGCTGATCCCGCAGTTCGGTGGCCAGTACGGCCGCCTGGGTGCGCCGTTCCATGCCCAGCTTGGCCAGCAGCCGGGACACGTAGTTCTTGATCGTCTTCTCGGCCAGGAACATCCGCTCGGCGATCTGCCGGTTGGTCAGGCCCTCACCGATCAGCTCCAGCAGCTTCTTCTCCTGGTCGGTCAGCGCGTCCAGCGGCCCGGGCTTGGCCACGCTGGCCCGGATCCGGGCCATCAGCGCACCGGCCGCCCGGCTGTCCAACAGCGACTTTCCGGAGCCGACGGTGCGCACGGCGGAGATCAGATCCACACCTTTGATGTCCTTGATCACGTACCCGGCGGCGCCGGCCAGGATCGCGTCCAGCATCGCCTGGTCGTCGGTGTAGGAGGTGAGCATCAGGCAGTTCAGGTCGGGCAGCGTCGACCGCAGGTCACGGCACAGCTCGACCCCGTTGCCGTCCGGCAGGCGCATGTCCAGCACGGCGACGTCCGGCCGCAACGCCGGAATCCGCGCCATCGCCTGCGCCGCCGTGGCCGCCTGGCCGATCACCGTCAGGTCGTCCTCGTCGTCGATCAGTTCCGCGACGCCACGCCGGACCACCTCGTGGTCGTCGACCAGGAACACGCTGACCATCAGCCTGCCTTCTCCAACCGCCGTCCCTGAAGCCGGCACCGGATTCAGCCTAGGAGCGCCCTGGCCGCCCTGGCATGACACGAGGGTCCATACGGGAAGGGACCAAGGTCACCAACCGGTGAGCGGCGCCGCCCACACCAGGCGGGTCCCACCGCCCTCGGCGGCTCCGACGACACACGAGCCGCCCGCCGCCAGCGCCCGCTGCCGGAGGTTGTGCAGGCCACTGTGCGCGACCCGGGCGGGCATGCCGATCCCGTTGTCCAGCACGTCGACGACCAGTTGGTCGTCCACCGAGACGGTCACGGTCAGCTCCTGCGCCCGGGCGTGCCGCACCGCGTTGCTCACCGCCTCGCGGACCACGGCCTCGGCGTGGTCGGCCAGGCCGCCCGGCAGGCCGTCCAGCGCACCGGACATCCGCACGGTCGTGCGCAGCACCGTGTCCTGCGTCAGCTCGGTGATCACCCGGTGCAGCCGGGTCCGGATCTGGCCGACGCCGACCTCGTTCGCCTGGAGGTCGAAGATCGCGGTACGGATGTCCTGGATCACCTCGTGCAACTGGTCGATGTGGTCCTGCACCCGTTCGGCCACGCCCGGCGTCTTGGTACGCCGCTTGGTGCCCTGCAACGCCAGGCCGATCGCGAACAGCCGCTGGATCACCTGGTCGTGCAGGTCGCGGGCGATGCGGTCGCGGTCGGCGAGCAGTTCCAGTTCCCGCCGCTCGGCCTGGCTAGCCGCCCGTTGCAGCGCCAGCGACGTCTGGTCGGCGAACGAGGACACCACCTGCAACTCGTGCTCGCCGAACGGGCCGCCTCCGGGAGCGCGGACCACCAGCAGCACACCCCGCACCTGGTCACCGGAACCCAGCGGCAGGGCCAGGGCCGGGCCGAAGCGCACCCCGAGGCCCTGCGACACGTCGTAGCGCAGGTGGGGCACGACCCGCGGCAGGTGATCGGTGAACACCTCGCCCGTGGTCGACCCGGACATGGGGATGGTCCGGCCGGTGATGGTCGCCGCGTCGAACCCGGCCGCGACCGCCACCTTCAGGGCGGTGATGTCCTCCGGTGCGGCCTCCATGTCCTCGGGCAGCGCGATCAGCGCGTAGTCGGCGCCGGACAGCTCCAGCGCCCGCTCGGCGATCAGCCGCAGGATCTCCGTGGGATCACCGGCGCCCAGCAGTTGCGCGGTGACCTCGCCGCTGGCCTCCAGCCAGCGTTGCCGGCGGCGGGCCTCGTCGTAGAGGCGGGCGTTGTCCACGGCGATGCCCGCCGCACCGGCCAGCGCCTGCAGGACCGCCTCGTCCTCCACGGTGAACGGGCTGCCGTCGTGTTTCTCGGTCAGGTACAGCCGGCCGAACACCTCCCCGTGAGCCCGCAACGGCACGCCCAGGAACGCCCCCATCGGCGGATGATGGGGCGGGAAGCCGATCGACGCGGGGTGGCTGGACAGGTCGTCCAGCCGCAGCGGCTTGCCCTCCTCGATGACGACGCCCAGCACGCCCCTGCCGGTGGGCAGGTCGCCGATCACGTCCCGGGTGGCGTCGTCGATGCCGACGTGGATGAAGTCGGTCAGCTCGCCCCGTGCGCCCAGGATCCCCAACGCGCCGTAGCGGGCGTCCACCAGTTCCATCGCGGCCCGCACGATCCGGCGCAGTGTCTGGTCCAGGTCCAGGCCGGACGACACCGCCAGCACCGAGGCCAGCAGGGCGTCCATCCGCCCCCGGCTGCCCTCGACGATGTCCTCGACCCGGTGCTGCACCTCGGCCAACAGGTCGCCGAGCCGGGCCCGGGACAGCACCTCCCCGAGACGGGTCACGTCCGCACGTCTGTCGTCTGGAGCGCCCGGATCGCCGCCGTCACCCTCGCGCACCGGCTTACTGTGGCATCTCGTCGACCAGGTTCACAATCCGTGATTCCTGGCCGCACACGTGGCTGTGGCGCGCCGGTCCGCGGCGCGCCACAGCCGGTGACACGGTCAGAACGCCCCGGTGCCGTTGGGCGTGCCCAGGCCGGTCGGGCCGTCGTAGCCCGCCCCGCCGGTGCACAGGTAGTTGCCGCAGTCGCCGTTGCTGCCGCTGGTCACGTCGTTCAGGGACGCCGTGTGCGAGTACGGGAACGAGCCGTAGGTGACGGTCGACGCGTTGCCGGCCAGCGCGTACACGGAGGCGATGATCGGCGACGACACGCTGGTGCCGCCGAACTCCAGCCAGCCGCTCAGGCCCTGGAACAGGGTGCTGTCGAACACCGCGACACCGGTGTTCGGGTCGGCGACCGCGCTCACGTCGGCGACGGTCCGGCGAGCGCAGCCGGCGTCGGTCTGCCATGCCGGCTTGGTGACGAACGCGGAGCAGCCGCTGCCGGCGCCACTCCACACGGTCTCGCTCCACCCTCGGGCGTTGTTGGCGCGGACCAGGCTGGTCCCGCCCACGGCGGTGACGAACTGGGACGCGGCGGGGAACTCGACACCGAAGCCGCCGTCACCGGAACTGGCGGTGATCGCGACGCCCGGATGGTTGTAGAACTGGCTCTCCTCAGTCACCTCAGCGGACGCCTCGCCGCCGCCGTAGCTGTTGCTCACCACGGCCGCGCCGAGTGTGACCGCCTCGTTGACCGAAGCGCCGAGATTGGCCAGCGAGTTGGTGTCCGCCTCGACCAGCAGGATGTTGCAGTGCGGGCAGATGGCCGAAGCCATGTCCACGTCCAGCGACTCCTCCTGGGCCCAGGAACCGTTCTTGCGCGGCGGGGTCGTGCCACCGGTCTGGTTCGACTTGGCGAAACAGGGTGTCGTGCTGCTGCGGATCGTGGTCGGCGTGCAGGAGGCCAGCGCGGGAATGCCGAACTGGGCGCGGTAGGTGTTGACGTCGCCGAAGGCGGTGGGGTCGTCGAAGGCGTCGACGATGCCGATGGTGACTCCGGCTCCGTTGCTGGCCGACGCGGCCGCCAGGTTGTACGCGGACTGCAGGTCGGCCGGGCCGTAGCCGGTCGGCGTGGTGGCCGCCGGCTGGGCCGACGTCCTGGCGTGCACCCAGGAGTCGCACGCCGCGAAGCCCACCGGCGCGGCGGCGCACACCCGGTGACTGGTCTGCGGCGCGACGGCCGCCGATGCCGGAACGTTGACGACGGTAACGGTGAGCAGGACACCTAACGCGCCGGTGACCGCGACCGCGAGAGCTCGACGCACGGACCACACCTCCACAGGACGAGTTCACTCCACGTGATCGGCACGCTACCTGCCGAAGCGCCGGCGGCGGGTCCGTAACGCCCGGTTCGTCGTTCTGGATCGGATCCCGTTTATTCACGGTGAAAACTCAGTCAAGGAGCACGTCGTCGGTCAGCGCCTGGCCGCGGCGTTCCAGCTTGTGCCACGGCAACCGCGCCCCCGCCACCGCCGTGGCCACCGACTGGAGCACCACCAGGTACATGAGCTGCCGGTAGGCGAACTGCTGCAACGGCAACGTGAGCAGCGGTCCGCACCGCTCCCGGTCCAACCGGAACGCCACGACACCGGGGACGAGTTGCAGCGCCAGGAAGGCCAGCCAAGTGGCGACGCTGACCAGCGCGGTGCCGGTGCACACACCGAACACGCCGGCCACGTCAACCACCGGGGCCAGGACCGGCAGCACCACCTGGAACAGCAGCAGGTACGGCAGGCCACGCCGGCCCAGCTTCCCGGCCGAACCACTTTCCACCACGGCATGCCGGTGCTTCCAGGTGGCCTGCAGGGTGCCGTAGCACCAGCGGTAACGCTGCTTCCACAGTTGGCCGACCGTGGCCGGCGCCTCCGTCCAGGCGATGGCGTCCCGCTCGTAGACCACCCGCCACCCGGCGCGTTCCAGGGCCATCGTCAGGTCGGTGTCCTCGGCCAGGGTGTCGGTGGGCACGCCACCGGCGTCCAGCACCGCGTCCCGCCAGAACGCCCCGATCGCGCCGGGCACGGTGGGCATGCACCGCAGCACGTCGTACAGGCGCCGGTCCAGGTTGAACCCGATGACGTACTCGATGTGCTGCCACCTGCCGAGCAGGCCACCCCGGTTGCCGACCTTGGCGTTGCCCGACACGGCGCCGACCTCGGGGTCGCCGAAATGCCGGGCCAGCGCGCCGACGGCGTGCTGGTCCAGCACGGTGTCTCCGTCGACCAGGACCACGACCGACGTGCGCGCCGCGGCGACGCCCCGGTTGAGCGCCGCCGCCTTGCCGGCGTTGGCCTGCCGGATCAGCCAGACCCGGCGCGACCGCAGGGACTCCACGATGGCGGCCGTGTCGTCGGTGGAACCGTCGTCGACGACGATCACGTACACCGGGTGCCGGGACGCCAGGATGGACCGGACCGTGGCCTCGATGCCGGCCGCCTCGTTGTACGCGGGCACGACCACCGTGACCGGTTCGCGCCACGGCGGCCACCGCGGCCGTCGCCGCCGCACGTGCAGTCCCGCGGTGACCAGCACCAGCAGGGTGCGCAGCGCCGCGATCACGGTCGCCACGATCAGCAACCACGACAACGCGCCGGCGGTCAGGTCGGCCGCGTGCAGTGCGACGGCCAGCACCGTGCCACCGATTCGCGCGCCGGTGGTGGCCGGCACGTCGGCGTTGCGCAGGCCCACGGTCGCGCCCAGCGTGCCCAGGTGCCAGCCGTGCGCCCGCAGCGCGGGGATCAGCCGGTCCAGCGCGGCGACGGTCTGCGAGCGGTCGCCACCCGAGTCGTGCAGCAGCAGGACTTCGCCGCGGGACCCGGTGGGCGTGGCGTCGGCGACGATCCGGGCGATCCCGGGCCGGCGCCAGTCCTGCGAGTCGACCGTCGACATCACCACGGTGCGACCGGCCGCGCCCAGCCGCGTCACCGCCGTCCAGGCCGCGTCGTCCAACGAGTCGTTGGCCGCCGAGTAGGGCATCCGGACCAGCGGCGTGCTGATCCCGGCGGCCTCGGCCAGCGCCAGGTCGGTCGCGCGCAGCTCGACGTCGGTGCGCAACGTGCCGGCCGCCCGCAGGTCCACGTGGGTGAAGGTGTGAGCGCCGATCTCATCGCCGTGCGCCAGGATCTCGCGCACCAGTTCCGGATGCCGCACCACCTGCTCACCGATCACGAAGAACGTGGCGTGCACGTGGTAGCGGTCCAGCACGGCCAGGATCCGTGGTGTCCACGTCGGATCGGGGCCGTCGTCGAAGGTCAGCGCGACCTCGCGGGTGCCCGGCGCCGCCGTGACCGCACGCGCGCCGGTGGCGTCGATCACCGGACCGCCGTCCCGGACGCCGG
>DATEPR010000440.1:0-5607 GCA_035273045.1 Pseudonocardiaceae bacterium
TGGCACGCGCTGACGGCGGACGAGGCCCTGCGCCGGCTGCGGTCGACCACGCCGGAGCCGACGTCGCTGGACCGAAGTCGCGCCGCCATCGCGGCGGCGGCCCGCCTGCCGGTCTTCGCGCCCGCGCGGTACGGCGCCGGCCTGGTCGCCGACCTGATCGACGAGCTCGACGATCCGCTCACCCCGGTGCTGGCGCTCGGCGCGCTCGCGTCCGCCGTCGTCGGCTCACCCGTGGACGCGGCACTGGTCGCCGCGGCGACCGGCCTGAACGCGTTCGTCGGTGGCGTGCAACGGTTCCGCGGCCGGCTGGCCCTGGCCGGGCTCCGGGAGGACGAGCGGCAGCAGGCCAGGAAGGTGCGGGACGGCGGGCCCACCGTCACCATCGGCGCCAGCGATCTCGTGCCTGGTGACACCATCGCGCTGCGCGCCGGCGACGTCGTGCCGGCCGACGCTCGGCTGCTCGAACTCACCGACCTTGAGGTCGACGAGTCCGCGCTGACCGGGGAATCGCTGCCGGTCGCCAAGCAGGTCGAGCCGACGCCGGACGCGCCGCCCACCGAACGGCACTGCATGATCTTCGCCGGCACCACCGTGGTGAGCGGTGAGGCGACCGCCGTCGTGGTGGCGGTCGGCGACGACACCCTGTCGGGCCGCGCGGTCAACCTCGCGGCGCGCACGCCGCCGTCCGAGGGCATCCAGGCGCGCCTGCGCGAACTGACCCGTAGCGCCCTGCCGTTGACGCTGGGCGGTGGTGCGCTGGTCACGGTGTTGTCCGCGATCCGGGGCACCCGGATGCGGGACGCGGTCGCCGGTGGGGTGGCGATCGCCGTGGCGGCCGTGCCGGAGGGCCTGCCGTTGGTGGCGACGATGGCGCAGTCCGCCGCGGCACGCCGGCTGTCGACCCGGGGCATCCTGGTGCGCAGCCCACGCGCGCTGGAGGCGTTGGGCCGGTTGGACACCGTCTGCTTCGACAAGACCGGCACCCTCACCGAGAACCGGCTGCGGGTGGCCAAGGTCGAGGAGGTCGACGACGCCGTCCCCACCCTGACCGCCGCCGCCCGCGCCTGCCCTGGCGACAACGGCGAGCGGCAGGCGCACGTCACCGATCAGGCCATTGTGGACGCTGCCCGGCCGGATCAGGGCTGGGAGCAGGAGTCCGCACTGCCGTTCGAGGCCAGCCGAGGCTACTCGGCGGCGGTCGGCCGGGACGACGACGGCACGACGTGGCTGCTGGTCAAGGGCGCGCCGGAGGTCGTGCTGCGGGCCTGCGACACCGGGTCCGACGGTGCGCGGGCCGGCGAGGCCATGGCGGACGAGGGATTGCGGGTCATCGCGGTGGCCGGCCGGACCGTGGCCGGCGACGAGCGACCGGCGCTGGACGGGCCGCTGGAACACCTGCGGCTGCTCGGATTCGTCGGCCTGTCCGACAGCCCGCGCGACGGTTCCGAAACCCTGGTGCGCGGACTGCGCGAGGCGGGTGTCGCGCCGGTGATGCTGACCGGCGACCATCCGAGTACGGCGCGGGCGATCGCGGTGGCGTTGGGCTGGCCGGCGGACACCACGGTCGTCACCGGCGAGGAACTGGCCCAGCGGGACCGGTCCGGCCGGGCCGAGCTGGTGGCCGGCGCCGGGGTGATCGCTCGGGTCGCGCCGGAACAGAAACTCCAGGTCGTCGAGGCACTGCGGGCCGCCGGGCGGGTGACGGCCATGGTCGGCGACGGCGTGAACGACGCGGCCGCGATCCGGGCGGCCAACGTCGGCATCGGCGTGCGCGCCAAGTCGTCCACCGCGGCCAGGACGGCCGCCGACATCGCGCTCACCGAGGACGACCTGACGGTGCTGCTGGAGGCCGTGGCCGAGGGCAGGGCGTTGTGGCGCAGCGTGGCCGACGCGGTCACGATCCTGGTCGGCGGCAACGTGGGCGAGGTCGGCTTCTCCGTGCTGGGCGCCCTGGTGGGCGGCCGGCCACCGCTGAGCACCCGGCAGTTCCTGCTGGTCAACCTGATGACCGACCTGTTCCCGGCGATGGCGGTCGCGGTGACCCGGCCGGACGAGGACGGCACGGCCGCGATGGGAGCGCAGCTGACCAGGGACATCCGCAACCGGGGCATCACCACCGGCATCGGTGCGACGACGGCATGGCTGGCCGGCCGGCTGACCCCGGGCACGCGGCGGCGGACCAGCACGATGGCACTGTGCGGACTGGTGGGCACGCAGTTGGCGCAGACGCTGCGCGGGCGGTGGCGCAGCCCGCTGGTGGTGGGCACGGCGGTGGGTTCGGCGGTGGCGTTGGGAGTCGTGGTGCAGACACCCGGCGTGAGCCAGTTCTTCGGGTGCACGCCACTGGGACCGTTCGCGTGGGCGGGCGTCGGGTCCGGGGTGGCGACCGGCGCGGCGGCCTCACTGCTGCCGCCGTTGCGGTACCGCCCGTAGCGCCGACCGGATCAGCGACCGCACCGCGGCCACGTTCCCGTCGACGGCAATCGTCGCGTCGGCCAGTGCGGTGTCGAACGAGGCCGGGTCGGTGAGCAGGTCGTTGAGCACGGTCGGCGTGGTGGTGAGCACGGCGTCCGGCGCGTCAGGCTCGCCCGCCGCCACGGACACCCGGCCGCGTTCGGTGCGCACGGTGAACGGGCGCCCGTCCAGGTCGACGCGGAACGTGGCCGGTCGCGGGCCGGGACGCACCGTGCCGCGCAGGAAGATCAGGACCGAGGTGGGACTGAGGCTGACCGGTGGCGGTGGCAGTGGCAGTGGCACGTCCATCGCCCACTCGCCCAGCGCCAGCAGCACCGGTTCCAGCGCGCGGCCCCAGTCGGTGAGCTCGTAGACCCACGAGCCGGCCGGCGGTGGCAGTTTGCGCTTGTGCACCACGCCGCGGGCGCTCAGCTCGCGCAGCCGGTCGGCGACCAGGTTGGAACTGGCGTGCGGGAGCGCGGCACGCAGGTCGGAGAAGCGCTGCGGACCCAGCAGCAGTTCCCGCACCACGAGCATGGCCCAGCGCTCACCGACCACATCCAGCGCGCGGGCGATCGCACAGGCATCGCCGTAGGTCCTCGTCGTCGGCATTGTGCTAGTCTACAACTAGAAAGTTGTTTTTAACAACGATACGAGGAGTGAGCATGGGTAGGTCTGTGGTGCACGTCGAGATCATCGGAACGGACGCGGCGCGGTTGCGCGAGTACTACGGCGCGCTGTTCGACTGGGAGTTCGACACGGACGGCTCGGTCGCCGAGTCGGTGGCCGAGGCGGGCAACCGGCTTCGCCGACCTCCCGGGCGTTCCCTGTGGTGTCGGCGGTGGTGCCGGCCACCAGCGGCACACGCTGTTCTACGTCGGCGTGCCGGACGTCGAAGCGGCGCTGCGGGACGCGGAACGCCTGGGTGGCAGGCGGGTCATGGGTCCGGAGCGGGCGCCCGGCCGGGACCTGGTGGTCGCGCACTTCACCGACCCGGAGGGCAATCTGGTCGGCCTGGCCGGCCCGGCGCGGGAGAGCTGAGCGCGCCCGGCGAGATCACTCCCATGCCGGGCCGGTGGCGTCGGCCGGCTGGTCGGTGCCGAGCAGGCTGCGGGTGATGGCGTTGTGGCTGGCGGTCAACTGGTCCAGTGCGGTCTTCAGCGCGGCGTCGGTCACCGTCGGCGTTCCTTCGCGCAGCGCGGCCAGCACGGCCCGGCGCACCAGTTCCTTCAGGAACGACGCGGTGACCCCGTCGGTGGCCGCCACGATCGGCGCCAGGTCGCCCGTCGTCGGGTTGCCGCCCAGGTACAGCCGCAGCAACCGCTCCCGGCCCAGCGCGTCCGGCCGGGGGATCTCCACGGCGAGATCGACCCGACCCGGGCGATCCGCCAGTGCTCGTTCCAGCACGTCGACCCGGTTGGTCGTCAGCACGAACGTCACGTCGGCGTCCGCGCCGACGCCGTCCATCGCGTCCAGCAGGCTGAACAGCAGCGGATTGTCCGCGTGCTCGAAGTTGCGGTCGGTGCCGATCAGGTCGACGTCCTCCAACACCACCATGGCGGGTTGGAACCGGCGGGCCAGGGTCGCGGCCCGGTCGATGAGCCACAGCGCCGGACCGGTCAGCACCACCACGGTCGTGTCGGGCAGTTGGCTCATCAGGTAGCGAACCGTGTGCGTCTTACCCGTTCCCGGCGGTCCGAACAGCAGCACGCCGCGCTTGAGGTGCTGGCCGGCGGCGAGGAGTTGGTCGGCGTGCTCGGCGATGCCGATGATGTGCTCCCGGATGCCGGCCAGGATCCCGTCGGGCAGCACGACCTGCTGCTCGGTCAGCGTCGGCCTGGGCAGGAACGTGAGCAGCTCGTTGCCGTGGTACTCGCTCGCCCCGAAGGCGACCACCTGTCCCCGGATGACGTCGTGCCGGGCGACCAGGTCCCTGATCGTCCGTTGGGTGGCGGTGGCGGTGTCCCGGCTGCCGGCCAGCACGTCCACGTGACAGGTCAGCTGGCCCATGTGCGGCACCGGGCCGCGCAGGCCGACGACGACGGCCTCACCGTCCGGCGCCCTGGCCGGCACCAGGCCCAGTTGGACGACCTCGGTACTGGTGTCCGGGCCGGTCGCGGCGGTGACGTACTCCGCCTCACTCAGTTGGTGGTGCCGGACCCGGCCAGGTGAGGTCAGCAGGCCGAGCAGGCTCTCGGTGGGGTCGTGCCCGACGCCACGCAGCCCGTACCAGGTGGGTTGGGCGGCCAGGTAGGCGTCCAGGCCGGCCTGCACGCTGGCGTGATCCCAGGACGGGAACTCGGCGGTCACGACGACGACGTCCTCCAGCGGCCGGCCCAGGTGGCCGGTGACCAGGGCGATCGGCCCGTCGGTGGCCGCGGCGTCGACGCGCACCGCGGCCAGCATGGCTTTGATGACGCGCTGGAAGTCGGCGGCGAGGGCACGGGCGGTGTCCGGATCGACGTCCGGATCGGGATGCGCGGGCGGGTCGGTGGCGTCCGTCATTCCAGTGAGGCTTCCACAACGGCGGCACGCCGTCCTCGGAATGGCTTCGCAGGCAAGCAAGTCCTGGGGCCGGTTTCCGTCAAGTTCGCCTTGTCAGCGCGTCTTGATGGTCGCGCGCCCCGCTCCCGATCACCATGGACGGTGAGTCGAAAGGATGCCGCCATGGTGGGACGCATTGTCGTCGAGGACGTTCGGCCGGTGGTCAGCGACGGGCGTCATCCGGCCAGGGCCGTCGTCGGTGAGCACTTACCGGTGACCGCCACGGTGTGGCGGGAGGGCCACGACGTCATCGCCGCCCGCGTGCTGTGGCAGCGACCGGACGGCGGGCGCGCCACGCACGCCATGGCGCTGGCCGAGCCCGGTCTCGACCGGTTCGCCGCCGTCGTCGTGCCGGACTCCGTCGGCTGGTGGAGTTTCCGGATCGAGGCGTGGAGCGATCCGTGGGCGACGTGGCGGCAGAAGATGACCACCAACGTGGCCGCGTGCGTGTGCGCCAAGGAACTGGCCAACGACTTCGAGGAGGGCGCCCGCCTGCTGGAGCGCGTCGCGTACCGGCCGGACCGGCGCGTGGATCGCGAACTGCTGCTGGACACGGCGGCCCGGCTGCGGGACGCGTACCTGCTGCCGCGGGAACGGCTGGCCGCCGTG